>CALMQI010000439.1 GCA_937871935.1 uncultured Burkholderiales bacterium | reverse complement strand
ACTCACCCCAAACCGTTTCATCTGAAGTGGACTGGAAGGAAGCTCACGCGGTGCACTTCAAGGCGGCCATGGACGACGACTTCGGCACCCCCGAAGCGGTCGCGGAGCTCTTCAACCTCGCCAACCGCATCAACGCCGGCGAAAAGGCGCTCGCGCCGCAACTGCGCGCGCTCGGCGGCGTACTCGGCCTGCTGCAGCGCGATCCCCAGGCCTACCTGCAGGGCGGCGCAGCCGAGGCGTGGATCGAGGAGGCGATCGCCGCGCTCGCGGGGCTGTGGCTGGCCGGGCGAGCGGCGATGCTGGGCCGCGAGTGGCTTCCCGCGACGCTTGCCATGGCAGTGGATTGCGCGCTGCTGCCGGCGCTGGCCGAGGCCGTCCGCGCGATGACGGGGTTGGAGGGCCGGCTGCGCGTCGATGTGGAACTCGACAGCGCGACGGCGCACTCGCACAGCGGCCTGAAGACGCAGGCGCGGCAGCTCTACGAGCGGGCCGCCGCGGGCGCGCGAGCGCTCGGTGAGCGCAACCGCGAAGCGCGCGCGCTGAACGGTCTGGCCGCACTCGCGGCGCAGGCCGGGCCGGTGGACGCAGCGGCGGCACTCTATCAAGCCGCCATGGCGGCGATCGACGACAGCGCCGACGCCGACCTGCGCTGCACGGTGCTCAACGGCATGGCCGCGCACGAAGAATCGTGCGGACAGGTCGACAGCGCACGCCGGCACTACGAGCAGGCGCTCGGCATCGCGCGCGACGGTGGCGCACGACGCTGGGAAGGCGGCTCCGCCGGCAACCTGGGCACCTGGTTCGCCAACCAGGGGCGCCCGGCGCAGGCGCGCACGCACTACGAACTCGCGATCGAGATCGCGCGCGAGCTCGGCGACCGCCAATGGGAGGCCAATGCGCGCTGCAACCTCGGGCTGCTGCATTTCGAGCAGGGCCACTTGGCGGATGCGCAGCGCGAGCTCGACGCGGCCAACGAAGCGGCGCGCGAGCTCGGTCATGCGCAGCTCGTGGCGGTGGCCCGCTGCAATCTGGGTTTGCTGGCGGATGCGCAGGGCCGACCGGACGTGGCCGAGGCGCACTACCGCGCCTCACTCGCGGTGGCGCGCGAACTCGGCGACAACCGCAGCCAGGGGCAAGTTCTCGGTTACCTGGGCCTGCTGCAGGCGCGGCGCGGGCAATTCGACGCGGCGCGTGCCGACATGGCGGCCGGGCAGCATCTGCTCGAGGCACTGGGTGACCACCTCAGCCTGGGCATCCTGCTGAGCCACCGGGCGCGAGCCGAAGCACTCGCCGGCGATGCCACAGCGGCCGAGGCCTACCTGGCGCGCGCCGAGGCGCTGGCGCGCGAGATGCCCGATCTGGGCGCGGAGTCCGAGTTCGGCCGCGCGCTGCAGCACGCACGAACCGCGCCGGGGCAACGCTAGGGCTGCTTCGTGCAGTTGACGGTGGCCGCCACGTCCTTGGGGTCGATCGTGTCGCGGTTGACGATCGTCGGGTCGCACACCCACACCGTGGTCGGCACGGCCTTGTCGACGAACTTGATCGTGTAGGGCCACACCTGGTCGGGCGGCGTCGCGCCGAAACACGCGACGAACTCGGTCTTGCCCGGCACCGACGAGGTGGGCCCCTGCGGTGCATTGGACTTGAACGTGATGCCGTCGCCGGTGAATTCGTAGGTCTTGCCTTGCGGACTCTTGAGCGTCCAGCGCACGCCGCCGGCATTGCGGCTGATCTGCCGTGGATCGGGCTGGACCCGGATCGTGGCCGTCGTGCCGGAGCCGGGCACCGAGACGTTGTCGATCTTGACCGGCGCTTCGGGTGGACAGGGCGGTGCCACGGGCGCCGAAGCCGGGGCCGAAGCCGCCGATCCGGCCGCAGCGGTGTTGGCAGCTGGTTCGTTCTTCGAGCATCCGGCCAGCGCGGCGACGGCGATCGCCGTGAGAAGCAGGGCTTGGTGCTGCATGCGTTTCCCCTTGTTCTTCGATGGGTCGCGTCGAGCCGCGATCAGGCCCGGCTCCGCGGGCGACGATCATCCTCCGAGTGCAGGGCGTTGTCGAGCCGCTATGCTTCTCGTTCATGTCACGCGAGCAACAGCAGCTCGAAGCTGCCATCGCTGCGTTGGAGGGCCAACGTTCGCTGCTGGGCGATGCGGTCGTCGAGCCGCTGCTGGCGGCGGCCCGCGCCCGGCTCGACGCGCTGCGCGGTGCCGTGCAGGCCGAGCCGACGCAGTCGCTCAGGCAGGTGAGCATCCTGTTTCTCGACGTCGTGGGCTCCACCACGCTGAGCCAGAAGCTCGATCCAGAGGCCACCAGCGCCGTGATGGACGGGGCGCTGGCGCGCGCGTCGGTGCTGGTCGAAGCCCATCAGGGCAAGGTGCTGCAATACGCCGGCGACAACCTGCTGGCGGTGTTTGGTGCCGGCGATGCCCGCGAAGACGATGCCGAGCGCGCGGTGCGTTGCGGTCTGGCGCTGCTCGCGCTCGGCGCAGTTCTCGCCCGGGAGGTCGAGTCGGCCCACGGCCACGCGGGTTTCAACGTGCGTGTCGGCATCCACACCGGCGGCGTGTTGCTGGGCGGCGGCGTCGATGCCGAGGGCACCATCCGCGGCATGGCCGTCAACATTGCCGCGCGCATGGAGCAGACGGCGCCGGCCGGTGCCTTGCGCATCAGCCATGACACCTATGCGCTGGTGCGCGGCATGTTCGACGTCGAGCCGCAGCCCGCGCTGCTGGTCAAGGGTTTCGACGAGCCGGTGCAGAGTTATCTCGTCGTGCGCGCCAAGCCGCGCTCGTTTCACATCGGCACGCGCGGCATCGAGGGGGTGGCCACGCGCATGGTCGGCCGCGATGCCGAGTTTCAGCAGCTGCAGCAGGCCTTCGGGCGGCTCTTCGTGGCGAAGCAGCTGATCACGGTGACCGTGGTCGCCGAAGCCGGCATCGGCAAGAGCCGCCTGCTGCACGAGTTCGAGGCCTGGTCCGAGGCCCGGCCGGAAAGCTTCTACCTGTTTCGTGGTCGGGCCACGCAGCAGACGCAGAGCCAGCCGTTCGGCTTGCTGCGCGACATCCTGGCCTGGCGGCTGCAGATCGCCGACGACGACACGCTCGATGCGGCCCGGGCCAAGATCGAGCAAGGCATCGTGCCGCTCTTCGTGCATGACGACGGCGCCGACGTCGCCGAGGGCCATGCCCACCTGCTGGGGCATCTGCTCGGCATCGACTTCCGCGACAGCCGCCACGTGAAGGGGATCGTCGACGACTCCCGGCAGATCCGCGACCACGCTCTGCATGCAGCGGCGCAGGTCTTTCGCAGGGTTTCGGCCAGCGACGGCCGCCCGATCGTGCTGCAGCTCGAAGACCTGCACTGGGCCGACGACGGCACGCTCGACTTCCTGAGCCATCTGCCCGAGGTGAACCGCGATGTGCCGATGCTGCTGCTCGCGCTGACGCGGCCCGCGCTGTTCGAGCGCCGCAGCGACTGGGGACGTGGCGTGCACCAGCGCCTCGACCTGCAACCGCTGGGCCCGGGCGCCAGCCGACAGCTGGCCGGCGAGCTGCTGAAGAGCCTGCCGCAGGCGCCCGCGGCGGTGAGCGAGCTGGTGGCCCAGCGTGCCGAGGGCAACCCGTTCTACATGGAAGAGCTGGTCAAGATGCTGGTCGACCAGGGCGCCATTGCGACCAGTGGCGCGCGCTGGACGCTGCGCCCCGAGAAGCTGCTCGTCACGCAGATACCGGCCTCGCTCACCGGTGTGCTGCAGGCGCGGCTCGACAGCCTGCCGGGGCCCGAACGGCTGGCGCTGCAAGAGGCCAGCGTGATCGGCCAGGTGTTCTGGGACCAGGCCCTGGCCGCGCTCGATGCGCGGTCGCCGGCGGCATTGCCGGCGCTGACGCGGCGCGGGCTCACGCCGCCGCGGCTGGATGCCGCGGTGGAGGGCATGCGCGAATACGCGTTCAGCCACCAGATCCTGCACGAAGTGACCTACGCCACCGTGCTCAGGCGCGCGAAACGGGCGCTGCACGCCCGCGCTGCAGACTTTCTGTCGGGCCTGACCGGTGCGCGGGCGAGCGACTTCCTCGGTGCCACGGCCGAACACTTCGAACTGGCCGGCGACAGCGCGAACGCATGCGAGTACTTCGCCCGCGCTGCCGAGCACGCGAAGGCGCGTTATGCGCACGACGTGGCCTTGCGCCATGCCGCGCGGTCCATCGGGCTGCTCGACCGCCACACGGAGCTTTCAGCAGGAGCCGAAGCACTCGCCCTGCGCTGGCGCGTGCTTGTCGTGCGCGAGTACGCGCTGAACCTGCAGGGCCATCGCGCCGAACAGCGCGCGACGCTGAATGCGCTGCACAGGGTGGCCGATGCGCTGGACGACGACAGCCGCCGCGCGTTTGCCGCCCGCCGCGAAAGCCTGCTCGCGATGCGCACGGCCGACCATCGCGCGCAGCAAGTCGATGCGGCCCGGGCCATGGCATTCGCCGAGCGGGCGGGCGACGTGGTGTCGAAACTGGAGGCACAGCGTCTGCTGGCCGACGCGCTGGGCGCGCTTGGCGAGCTGGCGGCGGGCGAAGCACTGGCCCGCGAAGGCCTGGCCGAGGCGCGGGCACGCGGGCTGCGCAGGGTGGAGGGCGTGTTCCTCAATGCGCTTTCGTACATCGCGTCGTTGAGGGACGATCAGGTCACCGGGCTGAGCCTGGACCTGCAAGACCAGGCGATCTGGCGCGAACTGGGCGACCCGCAGGGCGAGGCCATCGCGCTCAGCAACGTGGGGGGCGACTGGCTCTGGTTCGGCGAGTTGGACAAGGCGCGGCAATGCCTGGAGGACGCCTTGAGACTGAGCCGCGCCGCGGGCGCCCGCTCGCTGGAGTGCGGCGCGCTGGGGGACTTGTCGCACACCCTGCTGCGCCAGGGTGACGCGGCACGGGCGCTCGCCGTCGCCCGCCAGGCGCTCGACACCGCGGTGCACGTGCAGGCGCGCGACTTCGAGGCGCAGAGCCTGTGCCGTGTGGGCGAGGCCGAGCTCGCGCTGGGGAATCACGCGGCCGCCGCGGCAGCATTCGAACGCGCCGAGTCGGTGGCAGCCGCCATCGGCCACGGCGTCGAACACGATGCCCTGGCGGGCCGCGCCAGGGTGGCGTTGGACGCATCAGACCTCGCCGGCGCGATGGCCTTCGTCGAGCGGCTGCTGGCCCGCGCGGCTGGCGCCGGCGCACTGGAGGGCGCGGATGCGAAGCGCATCCTGCTCACCTGTCATCAGGTGCTGGCCGCCGCCGGCGACCCGCGCGCCGCGGCGCCGCTGGAACGCGCGCACGCGCTGCTGCAGAGCCGCGCCGCCACGATCGACGACCCGGCGCTGCGCGCAAGCTTTCTGAGCCGCATCGCCGAACACCGCGAGATCCTGGCGAGATGGCGAAACGAGCGCGGGCGCAGCACCGGCGAGGAATGAGCGGATCCGTCTTCGCAGCCTCGCCGGCCCACCGCACCGCCGCCGTGGACAATCACGCCCCGTGAACCCCTCCAACATTCCCCAAGACCCCGTCCTCATCGCCGGTGGCGGCATCGGCGGCATGGCCGTGGCGCTCACGTTGCATCAGATCGGCGTGCCGTGCCTGGTGCTCGAGAGCGTGCCCGAGCTGCAGCCGCTGGGCGTGGGCATCAACCTGCAGCCCAACGCCGTGCGCGAGCTGTTCGATCTCGGCCTCAAGGCCGAGGTGCTCGACACCGTGGGCATCGCCACGCGCGAGTGGGCGCTGGTGGGCCGCAACGGCAACGACATCTACAGCGAGCCGCGCGGCCTGCTGGCCGGCTACCGCTGGCCGCAGTATTCGGTGCACCGCGGACGGCTGCAGATGCTGCTGTACCGCACGCTGCTCGAGCGGCTGGGGCCGGGTGCCGTGCGCCTGGGCCAGCGCGTGGTGGGCTACCGCGAGGCAGAGGGCGGCGTGGTGGCGCAGGTGGAGTCGCGCGATGGCGTGCGCAGAGAGCTGCGGGGCCGGCTGCTGGTGGCGGCCGACGGGCTGCACTCGGCCGTGCGGGCGCAGATGCACCCGAACCAGCCGCCCATCCAGTGGGGCGGGGCGATCATGTGGCGCGGCGTCACGCCCGGTGTGCCGATCCGCAGCGGCGCGTCGTTCGTCGGCCTCGGTTCGGCACGGCACCGCGTGGTGCTGTACCCGATCTCGCCGCCCGACCCGGTGAGCGGCCTGGCCACCATCAACTGGATCGCCGAGATCACGGTGAACAACGCCGGCGGCTGGACGCAGGGCGACTGGAACCGCCGCGTTGCCATCGACGAGTTCATCGGCCACTTCGAGGGCTGGAACTACCGCTGGCTCGACGTGCCGACGATGCTGCGCGGCGCGCGCGAGGTCTTCGAGTACCCGATGATCGACCGCGACCCCGTGCCCACCTGGGTGGACGGCCGCGTGGCGCTGCTGGGCGACGCCGCGCACGTGATGTACCCCACCGGCTCCAACGGCGCCAGCCAGGCCATCGTGGATGCGCGCGTGCTGGGCGCGACGATGCTGCGCCACGGCGTCACGCCCGAGGCGCTGCGCGCGTACGACGAGCGGCTGTGCAAGGACATCTCGGCGCTGGTGTTGCGCAACCGCGGCGCCGGCCCCTTCGGCCTGCTGAACCTGGTGGACGAGCGCTGCGGCGGCGTGTTCGACGACATCGACACCGTGGTGCCGCCCGCCGAGCGCGAGGCCTTCATGGCCCGCTACAAGGCGGCCGCGGGCCTGGCGATCGAGGCGCTGAACACGGCGGCGCCCACCATTGCGCCCGGGGCGCGGGTGCAGCAACAGCGCTACGCCTGAGCCAGCGCCGACGGCGTGTCGCCGCCCAAGGCCTGCGCAATGTGCGGTGGCGCACCGACGCGCCCACCGGGGCAGCGCAGTCTGCGAGACCCAGCCACACGCGCAAGGCGCCCATGCAGATCCTGCTTCAATCCGACCCCAACACCGACAGCAGCCAGCTGATGGCCGAGCACTTTGCGACCGTCGTCAATGCCGCGATGGGGCGCTTCGGTGAACGGGTGACGCGCGTCGAAGCCCACCTGTCCGGCGCCAACGGCCAGCCGAAGACGAGCGGCAACGACATCCACTGCACGCTGCAGGCCACGCTGAAGGGGCTGGACGCCGTCGTGGTGAAAGATCAATCCGGCAACGCGCATCAGGCCATCGACGGGGCGCTGCGCAAGCTCAAGCGCGCAGTCGGCGCCGAGATCGCGAAGCACGACCCGCGCGGTCAGCGTTCCCAGGCCGCAGTGGCGGCCGCGGTCAGCAGCGAAGTCGTTGTCGATTCTGCCGACGGTGTGCCGGCAAAGCCCTAGGGCGCGGGCCACAGCGTGCGCGACGGCGCTCGCGGTTCAGCGCGCGAACTCGGCGATCACCTCACCACGCAGCGGTGCATCGGCAAGCACACCGCTGCCGTCCGCCACCTGCTCGCCGTTGACCCACACGGCGTGCACGCCCACCGCATCGGTGTGCAGCCGCGGCGCGCCGCCGGGCAGGTCGAACACGCGGTGGCTGCGGCCTCGGCCCACCGTGGCCGGGTCGAACAGCAGCAGGTCGGCGGCATAGCCCTGGCGCAACAGGCCACGGCCGGGCAGCCCGAAGATCTCTGCGCTCTGCTGCGTGAGGCGCCGCACCGCGTCCTGCAGGCGCAGCGCGCCGCGCTCGCGCACCCAGTGGCCCAGCAGGTGCAGGCCGAAGCCCGCGTCGTTGAAGAACGTGAGGTGCGCGCCGGCGTCGGACAGCGAGATCAGGCTGTGCGGGTGGTTCAGCAGCCGCGCCACCGCGGCCTCGTCGCTGTTGAGCAGCTTCGCGGTGAAGACGGTGGCCAGGTCTTCGGCCAGTGCGAGGTCGAGCATCGCATCGAGCGGGTCCTTGCCCGCCAGGCGCGCGATGGCGTGCACGCTGCGCTGCTCGAGCTCGCGGTGGCGCGCTTGCGCCACCTCGACCACGTGCACCTTGTCCCACTCGCCGTTGAAGAGGCGGAAGGTCGAGGCTTCGGCCAGCTCCTGCCGCACACCCTGGCGGAACGCCGGGTCGGCCAGCACGCCGCGCAGCCGCTCGCCCTGCAGGCCGAGCGCGGGCTTCCAGCTCGCCAGGCCTTCCACCGGGTAGGGCGAAGCCATGGTGTAGTCCATCGTCAACGGGCAGCACGATACCTGGCCGATCAGCCGATGGCCGCGCGCGTTGGCGGCGCTGATGGCGTCGAGGTCGGCGAACACCGCGCCCGGGTTGGTGCCGTTGTGCAGCAGCGCGGCGATCATCACCGGCCGGCGGGCGCGCGCGGCCATCTGCTCGAGCAGCGCCACCTTCATCTGCGCGCCCTTGGTCACCATGTAGACGCCGCGGCCGCTCTCGCCCATGGCTTCGATGAGAGCCAGGTGCTCCTCGTCGGCGGCCAGGCGCGAGGGCATCGGCGCGCCGCCGGCGCCGTTGTGTGCCGGGCTGGTGGAGCTGGCCAGCCCCACCGCGCCGGCGGCCATGGCCTCGCGCACCAGCGTGGCCATCTGCGACACCTCGGCTGCGGTGGCGGCGCGCTGGTTGGCGTCGGCGCCCATCACCCAGGTGCGCAGCGACGAGTGGCCCACGTAGGCAGCGAGGTTGATCGCGCAGCCGGTGCGGCGCAGCTGCGCCAGGTATTCGGCAAAGGTCTCGAACTCCCAGCGCACACCGCGCTGCAGCACCTCGAACGACATGCCCTCCACCTGCGTGAGGTTGCGCATCGTCAGCTCGCGGTCGTGCGGGCGGCACGGCGCGATGGTGAAGCCGCAGTTGCCGATCGCCGCCGTCGTCACGCCCATCGCCGGCGAGGGGCGGGCATACGGGTCCCAGGTGAGCTGGGCGTCGTAGTGGGTGTGGCTGTCGATGATGCCAGGCATCAACGCCAGGCCGTCGGCGTCGATGACCTGCCTGGCATCGACGGGCAGCGAGGGCGCGATGGCGCGGATGCGGCCGGCGCGCACGGCCAGGTCGGCGCGCATCGGGTCGGCGCCGCTGCCGTCGTAGAGCGTGGCATGGCGGATCAGCAGGTCGTCCATGGCAGGGGCTCCGTCATTCGCGTCGAACCGTGCCGGCAGCGTACCCGGGAATCGCCCGGCGCGTCAGGCCGGCGAACCAAGGCTATCGTGGGCTCGGTTTCCACTGAGCCGGATACATGGCGATGAGTTGTCGCTTCTCGTCGTCGGTGAGCGCGAAGACGCGCGGCACCGCCGACTGAAAGAGCGCTGGCCTGCAGCTCGCCGGCCTGCCGCACATGAGCATGCTCGGGTCGTTGTTGTGGCCGAGGCCGATCGCATGCCCGAGCTCGTGGACGATCACGTTGCGGGCGACGTTCGGCAGGCTCATCGGGAACAGGTTGATCGATCGAATGGCGACGACGCGCCTCGAGCCGGAGCCGAAGAACGGGCTGGCGAACGAGATGAAGTCGGCGTTGCCGAGCGCGATCGTCAGCTCGCCGGGCAGATCGTGCAGCTCGGCTGGAACGACCACCGATCCCACGCGCGCGCCCACGATGGACTGGCTCAGCGCCTGCAATGCGTGCTCCGGAAACGCCTGCACCACATGGGTGGCCGCGGGCAACCTGAACCCCGAGCCGAGCTCCTGGAGCGACTGGTTCCAGAAGGAGATCGCGTCGTTCACGAGGGCGTTGCGTGCATCGCCTTCTGCACCGATGACAACAACGGCCGGCACATGGCGCCAGGGCACGCCGAACTGCGCCTGACACACGCTGGCCGTCAGACAGGCCAGCAACACGATGCACGTCGAGAGCATCTTCATCCTGTCACCTTCAACTCCGGCGCGCCTGGACGATCAAGCCGCCGCGGCAAACGCGCCCAGATGCGCGCTCGCGTACTGGTACCCCGCCTCGATGATCTCGGCATGCCGTGCGAGCGCCAGCAGGCCAAACCCGGCCAGGTCGGGCCGCAGACACAGGTCGGCCTCGGCCCGCATGCGCCGCGTGTGGGCCAGGCTGGCCAGCAGCAGGCTGTGCATCATCACCTCGGACATGCCGGGCGGTGCGGCGCCCGCGCCCGCTCGCCGCCCCATGAGCCGCGCCGCGAGCTCGAGCCACGGCGAGGGGTACGCGCGGGCCGTGGTGGTGAGGTCGAGGTCCGAGGTCACGTCCACCGCAATCACACGGCCGGCGAGCCGCTCGCGGGCCACCCCCACCGGCAGGTTGTCGATCAGGCCACCGTCCACCAGCAGTTGCCCGTCGCGAAGTTGCGGCTCCACCAGGCCCGGCAGCGAGCTGCTGGCCCGCAGGGCCTGCCAGGCCGGACCGCGTGTGTGCAGCTCCACCGATCGGCGTGTGAGGTTGCTCGACACCACCACCAGCGGCAGCCACAGGTCCTCGAGCTGGGTATCGCCGCATTGCGCCTGCAGCGCGCGGCTCAGGCGGTCGCCGCTGAGCAGCGAAAACAGCGGCAGCGTGTAGCCCTTGAAAGGGCGCGCGCGATAGAAGCGCGCCGCGGCGTCGGCCATCTGCTCGTCGCTCGCGCCGGCCGCCGCCAGGTAGCCCACCAGCGCGCCGGCGCTGGTGCCGGTGACCAGGTCGATCGGGATGGCGTGCTCGCGCAGTGCCCGCACCACGCCCATGTGGGCGCAGGCTCGCGCACCGCCGCCCGACAGCGCCAGCGCCACGCCTCGGCCGGCCAACCGGCGCGCGAGACGCTTTATGTCGTCGTCGCGGTCCAGACGCAGGTGCAGGTGCGCCTCGACCTGGCGCGCGGCCAGCCAGCGCGCGGTGCCACGCGGCGGCTGACTGTCGTCGCGATGCAGCAGCACCAGCAGGCGCCGCACGTCGCGCTGCTCAGGGCTCGACGGTAGCAGCGCGCGCTCCAGCGCGCCGGGCTCGGCGTCGCCCGTCGCATCGGCCACGATGACCACCTGATCGGCATGGCCCACCGCGCGCGCGCTCCAGCCGCTGGGTGCGGCATCGGCCACCAGCACCAGAAAGCGATGCAGCGCGCTCTGCTCCTCGAGCCAGGTGCTCACGCGTGTCCAGGTGGGGTGCGGGTCGGGGCGCGCGGCAGCGTCGTGGGCCACGCCCACTTCGTGCAGCTGCGCGCTGCTCAGCAGGCGAGCCGGGCCGAACCGGCTCAGCGCCGCGGTGATGCGCTGCGCCAGGCCGGCGATGTCAAGCCCCGGTGTGGCCGGCACCAGCGTCAGCGTGAGGCCGGCCGCCTCGGCGCGGGGCGCGGTGCTGCCTTGCTGCGTGATGCGCTGGGCCAGCCCGCGCAGCATGGCCAGCGTCACCTGCGGCCGCGTGGCCACCAGCTCGGCCACCAGCTCCACCGCAAAGCAGGCGAGTTCGGCGTCGCGCAGGGCGTACACGGTGGCCGCGCGCGGCTGGCCGGTCAGCAGCGCCATCTCGCCGATGCCCTCGCCGCGCCCCACCTCGGAGAGCAGCCGTTCGGGCAGGCCGTTGTGCGCGGGCTCCACCACCGCCAGGCGACCGCTGGTCACCACGTACCAGGCATCACCGCGGTCGCCCTTGCGAAACAGCACCTCGCCGCGGTGCAGGGTGCGCCAGCTGACCTGGCGCTCCAGCGCGGCCTGGTCGGCGGTGTCGAGCGTGCCGAACATCGCGGGCAGCACGGCCAGCAGCTGGCGGCGCTGCAGGTGCCGCGCGGCAATGTGCGTCAGCGTGTCCAGCAGCGCGGGGGTGGTGCCGCACAGGGCCTCGAAGTCGGGGCGCTGCAGCCGGAAGACGAGCGCCTCCCCGGCGGCCAGCACGGTGGCCGAGGCGGCGCCGCCGACCACCAGCTGCAGCTCGCCGATGACGTCGCCGCGGCCCACGGTGTCGATCACCGTGTCGCTGCCATCGTCGCGCCGCAGGCGAACGTGGAGCTGCCCGCGGCCGACCACGAAGAGCGCGTCGCCGACTTCGCCCTGACGCAGCAGCACCTCTCCCGGCGCCACGCGCTGCGCACGCATGGCGGCCGCCAGCCGCGCGCGCGTGATCTCGTCGAGCGCACCGAAGGTGGCCGATGCGCTCAGCAGGGCGGGCAGATCCTGGCTCTCATGCTCGGTCGAGACAGCCATGGCGGTGGGCTCTGGCGTGGCAGCTGCAGCGACCTTACTCGCCCGACACACGCGCGGGAACGAGGTCAACCCGCACGCAGCGGGCGTGCGAGTCGCTCGCACCCGGTGCGCGCGACCGCGGCGTTGTGCGCGCGTGGTGGTTCGAGGCCCGACGCGCAGCGGCCTACCGTGAACGCCGTCGCACGGATCGTGCAGTGCGGCCGACCACAATCGGCAGGCACATGCGGCTCCAAGAGATTCACCTGACCACCAACGACGACGGCCACCTCTGCATCGAGGTGCGTCGCGCGCTGTATGGCCTGCTCGCCGTGGTGTTGTGTGCCGCGGTGGCGCTCATGTCGACACGCTGGGGTGACATCGTGGCCGACGAGATGGGCCTGTCGGCCCGTGCCTGGTGGGTCATCAAGAGCGGCTTCGTCGTGTTCGCGGGCACATGCATCTACCAGGCCGTGTGGGGCCGGGCGCTGGTGTTCGACGCACGGCTCGGCGCCATCATGCGCGGCGACCGCATGGTGACGCCGTTTGCCAATGTGAGCCACGTGCAGTTGCTGGAGCACCGGGGCGAGTACAAGCACCAGTACACCTACTGGACGATCAGCGTGCAGCTGCTCACCGGCCGCCCGCTGCGGGTCGGCCGTGAAACGAACGACGTGGAGGCCGACCTGGCCGCCGCGCACCTGGCCACGGCGCTGGGCAAGCCGGTGAAGTACGTGGTGCGGTAGCGGCCGCGGCCACACCGCCTCGCCAGGAGGCGCAGCAGGTGCCGCAGGTGGCGGGCGGATGTTGAGCCGCGCGGGCGTCTTGGCTATACTGGATGCATGTCCAGCAATGATGGTCCGACCCAGCTTTTGCGCCCCGTGCCGGCGGGCGCCCCGCGCAAGCCGCGCTCCAGCGTGGCCTTCAGTTTCGGCTCGCCGGTCGACGACAGCGGCCTCGGTCGGCTCGACCTCAACGACGTGCTGATCCGCCACGCGCAGGCCACGTTTGTCATGCGCGTGGCCGGTGCCTCGATGCGCGAGGCGGGCATCGACGACGGCGACCTGGTGCTGGTGGATCGTGCGATCCATCCGTCGCACGACCATGTGGTGATCGCGATCGTCGACGACGGCTTCGTCTGTCGCCGGCTGGTGGTGCAGCCGCCGCCCGCCGCGCGGCTGTGCGCCGCCGACGCGTCGGTGCCCGACATCGTGGTGGCGGGCGAGGCCGGCCTGCAGGTGTGGGGCGTGGTCACGCACGCCATCAAGTCGCTGCCGGTCTGATCGACTTGACGAGAAGAGGGCGCGTGCCGTGCTGGCGCTGGTGGACGTGAACAACATGTACGTGAGCTGCGAGCGTGTGTTCCGCCCCGCGCTGATCGGCCGGCCGGTGGTGGTGCTGTCGCACAACGACGGCGTGTGCGTGGCGCGCAGCAACGAGGCCAAGGAGCTCGGCGTGCAGATGGCGCAGCCGTGGTTCCAGGTGCGCCATCTGCAGCGCACGGCGGGGCTCACGGCGCTGTCGGCCAACTTCGAGCTCTATGGCGACATGTCCAACCGCATGATGACGCTGGCCGCCGCCTACGCGCCGCGGCAGGAGATCTACAGCATCGACGAGTGCTTCCTCGACTTCGCCGGCGTGCGCGGCCCGCTCGCGCCGCGCGGCCGCGAGCTGCGCGCCCAGGTGCTGCAGTGGACGGGCCTGCCCACCAGCGTGGGTTTCGCGACGACCAAGACACTCGCCAAACTCGCCAATCACGTGGCCAAGATGGCCGAGCGCAAGCCGGGCAGCTACCCGCGGCAGCTGGCGCAGGTGTGCAACTTCGCCGAGCTGGCGCCGGCGCAGCTCGAGGCGGTGATGCAGGCCACCGACGTCGGCGAGGTCTGGGGCATCGGCCGCAAGACGAGCGCACGGCTGCGCGAGGGCGGCATCCGCACGGTCCTCGACGTGATCCGCGCCGACCCGCTGGCGCTGCGCCAGCAGTTCAACGTGGTGCTCGAGCGTACGGTGCGCGAGCTGCGCGGCGAGCCGTGCCAGGCTGTCGACGAGGTGCCCGAGGCCAACCAGCAGATCATGTGCTCGCGCAGCTTCGGCGAGCCGGTGATGAGCCTGGCGAGCCTGACCGAGTCGGTGAGCGGCTTTGCCGCGCGCGTGGCGCACAAGCTGCGGGCCCAGCGCAGCGTGGCCGGCGCGGTGCAGGTGTTCCTGTCGACGAGCCCGTTTCGCCAGCAGGACCGCCAGCACAGCCCGAGCGCCACGCTGCCGCTCAAGCCGCCCACCGCCGACACGCGACAGCTCGCCGCCGCGGCCACACGTGCGCTGGAGGCGATGTTCCGCTCCGGCTACCGCTACGTGAAGGCCGGCGTGGTGCTGGTCGACCTGCAGCCGCAAGGCCACGCGCAGGTGCTCGACCAGCCCGACCTGTTCGGCGAGCTGACGCCGCAACCGGCCGAGCGGCGCGACCGCACGCGCTTGATGCAGGCGATGGACGCGTTGAACACCCGCTTCGGCCAAGGTGCCGTGGCGGTGGCCAGCGGCGCACGCCCGGCGCGCCGGCCGGCGCCCGCGCACGCGGCGCGGCAGGAGCAACGATCGCCGCGCTACACGACACGGCTCGACGAGGTGGTTCGCGTCGGGGCCTGACGGGTGCATGACCCTCGAATGAGGGGTGTTCGTGATCGAGTGGCTCGATGGCTCGGCGGCACACTGCTGAGCAGGCGGTCACGGGGGGACATATTGGCTGAGCGGCACTTGTCGCAGGTGAGGCGTGCGTTGGCGCTGCTTGGCGCGTTGGCGCTGGTCTCCTGCGGAGGCGGTGGCGGTGATGCGGGTGAGCCGGCCCCCACCATCAGCGCGACCTTCACGCCTGCCCAGCTGTCGCTGCAGGGCATCGAAGGTTATGCCTACGACCTGCCGGTGGTGGTGGGCCTCACCTATGGCGGTCCGGCGACCAATGTGTTCATCGCGCTCGAGGAGCGCAACGGGCTGGTCGCCGATGCCGACGTGGCGAGCGGCCCCGGCTCGCTGGACGTCACGCTGAAGATGGCATCCGATCTGCCGGCGGGCATTCACTCGAGCGAGCTGATCGTGCACGCGTGTGCAGACCAGAACTGCTCGTCGGAGGTGGCCGGCAGCCCGATGCGGGTGGGCATCCGCTTCGAGGTGAAGCCGCAGATCAAGATCCAGGCGCCGGCGCTGATGCAGCGTACCGGTCGCGATGCGGCGCCCAGCCAGACGCTGACGCTGGACTTCAGGCCGGAGATGGGCACGCCGGTGCTGGCGGTCGGCGACAACTTTCAGGCGTTCGACATCGAGTTGCAGGGCGACCGCATCGTCGTCAACACCCGCCAGCTGCCGGCCGGCGAGTACCACGCGCGGATCGAGGTCGCCGGCTCGGCGAACGTGCTGTATCGCGCCGAGGTGGATGTGCGCTATGTGGTCCGAGCGCCGCCCGGCGGCGAACTGCCGCTGAGCGTGCAACCGTCGAACTTCGTGCTGCAGCTGGCGCAGGGCACGGTCACCACACGTCGATTCACCGTGCAGCGGCCGACCTGGACCGACGCGCTCGATCCGCCGACCATCGACGACACCACGGTGGTGAAGGCCGTGCGTGCGCTCGGCAACGACGAGTTCGAGATCGATATCGACACGCGCGCAGTGGCGCCATCGTCCACCCACGTGGCCTCGGTGACGGTTCGTGCCGGGGCCTATGGCGGCGTGTCCAGCGTGGGTCTGGAGATCCGGGTCGACCCGCCGTAGGCACGACCGCTGCGTGAGCGTGATCCGACCCAGCGTCCAGGAGATCGCCATGAACCTACGATGCGCAGCAGGTCTGGCTCGGTTACCCGCTGGCGGGCCTGGCCGAGGCGGCGGTCGCCCGCTGAGCAGAGCGGCCGCACTGCGGCGCACATCTCGGGTCAACCCTCGGATACACGGCATCACGAGGGTTTGCTCCGTCGCCATTTCCTTCGAAATGCAGCAGCGTTGCGAGCCTGCGGTCGCGTGGTCCTGCGCGCCGTCCATCCCAACTCGAACTACCTGGAGACAACATGATTTCAAGCTTCGCCGGATCGTGGTCACGTGCCGTGCGGCAGATCGGCCGCACGGCGCTGGCGCTGTGTATCGCCGGCGGCTCTGCACTCGCCGTCGCCCACGACAACGACCGCCACGGCTCCTCGATGCTCGCACTCGGCGACAGCGTGGTGTACGGCTACATCACCGCCGACGGCCCAGCCTACTTGAACCCCAGCAACTTCCTGGGCTACCCCGAGATCGTCGGCGACGCGCTGCGCCTCGACGTGGCCAACGCCTCGTGCCCGGGCGAGACGACGAGCGGATTCCTCTCGCTCACCGGCGACGACAACGGCTGCCGCACGTTCCGCGCCAACTTCCCGCTGCACGAGCGCTACACGACGACGCAGTTCGACTATGCGCTGGCCTACCTGGGCGCGAACAAGCGCAAGACCAAGCTGGTCACGGTGAGCCTGGGCGCCAACGATGGTTTCCGGCTGCTGGCCGCGTGCAAGAACGACCCCGCCTGCATCCAGGCCGGCCTGCCGGCCACGCTGGGCATGATCTTCGCGAACCTGAACACCACGCTGAGCAACATCCGCGCCACTGGCTTCAAGGGTGTGCTGATGGTGGTGAACTACTTTTCGCTCGACTACGGCGACGCCTCGCAGACGGGCCTGACCGTCGCGCTTAACCAGGCGCTCGCCGGTGCCGCCGCCGCCAATAGCGCGGTCGTGGCCGATGCGTTCACCGCGTTCCAGCAGGCGGCCGCGCCGGCCGGCGGCAAGACCTGCTTCGCCGCGCTGCTGAACGGCAACCCCGCCAACCAGACGCAGTGCGACGTGCACCCCAGCCTCAGCGGCCAGCGCCTGCTGGCCAAGACGGTGGAGGCCACCTACCGCGCGGTGCGTCGCGGCGACGATTGACGCGATCTCGACGGCGGCGGCGGCGCGTCAGCCGTCGCGCGCCGCGCCGATGCGCGCCAGGCAGCGCCGGTGCCGCTCGTCGACGCGCTGGGCGAACCACTCGGTGGTGAGCTTGCGCGTGAACTTGGGGCTGTGCAGATCGATGCGCGGCACCACGGCGCGCGGCAACGTGCGCTTGTCGAGCCGCTCGGCGTAGGCGAACACACGCTCGTAGAGCACCGTCTTCTCGAAGGCAGCGTGCTCGCCTTGCTCGAGATCGCGGCGGATCGCGGCGTCACCCAGCCTGCCCAGGCGGCCGGCCAGCGTGCGCACCGCGCGCTCGGTCTCGCCGGCCGGGGCATCGACGGCGTGCGGCAGCAGGTCGCCGTCGGGTGTCACGGTCAGACCCGAGGCGAGGGCGAGGGCGCTCTGGAAGGCCGCGTTGCGGCTGGCGTAGCGGCCGGCGTTGAAGTCGGCGAAGCGGTAGATCGGTTTGTCGTAGGGCGCGTCGTAGGCCAGCAGGTGCGCGCTGCCGAAGTACAGGCCGCCGTGGCGCGTGAAGACCTCGCGGCGCACCGAGTCGCGCATCGGATAGGGGTAGCGCCGCGCCTGTACATGGGCTTCGGCGAACGCGATGCTCACCTGCATCGGCCCACCGGTGCGCACCGGGTTGCGGTTGGCGAAGAAGGTCTTGCCCAGCGGCACCATGCCGATGAAGTCGTCGAAGATCTCGCTCAGCTGGCGCTCGGTCTTCACCGCATCGATGCGATCGGCATAGCTGCGCCCGTCGGGTGACGACAGGCCGAGCGCGGCACGCACGGCGAACCTGGGCACGCCGGCGCCGTCGGCGCGGCGATCGATCTCCTTCCAGGCAATGCCCGGCAGCCCGGGCACCGCGGGGTCGGCGCGAAAGCTCGACTCCTGCTCGGTGACGGCAAGCACCGCGCACAGGTTGTCCGGCGTCGACGGCAGCTCCAGCGTGGCGAGCGCGGCATGGATGTCGGCCGCCCAACCGGTGCGGTCGTCGGTGTTAGGCGGCAGCGCGCGCAGGATGGCCTCGCGCGCCTCGGTCGGGCCCAGGCCCTGCGGCTCGGCCATGCGCCCGGGCAACGCGCAACCGGCGAGCAGGGTGGCGGCCACGATCGTCGTGGACCCGATGAGCGAATCAGCAGTGTGTCTGGGCATCGTGCGGCTGAGAACCGGTGGCTGCGCATTCTGGGCCAGCCGGCGGACCGGCTGGCCCTGGTGCGGTGACGTCAAGGCGGCGGCAGCCGCAGGTGGCCGAGCCAGCCCAGGCAGACCAGCCACGGCAGCGCCGCGGCGATCATCGTCGCCATGGCGCGCCGCACCCAGCGGAACTTGAAGGCCACCAGCGTGGCGACGCGAAGGCACTGGTCGGCCAGGTCGCGTGCGAAGTCAGTTTGAGGCACGGTGCGCAGGCGTTCGAAGTAGGCGTCGTGCTCCATCTCGGCGATGCTGCCGAAGAAGACCAGCGAGCCGTTGTGCCGGCCGGGCCTCGGAAACGCCGCCAGCGCTGCCATCGTCGTGCTGGCCAGACAGGCCGCCGCGGTCGACCCGGCCGTCAGCCACAACCACGAGCCCACGGCCGGCAGGTTGGCGCCCGGGAACGATGCGACCAGTGCACCCAGCATGCCGATGTTCGACGAGATGACCAGGCCGCTGCGCGAGTCGGCGATCTTGCCGGTGGCGACCAGCCGGGCCAGCGTGGTCTCCAGCGAGCGCAACAACTGGTCGGCGCTGAGCGGTAGCGGCCCGACGCCGGCAGGGTCGGGCGCGGGCGGCTGGCTGCTCGACATGCGGGGCTCAGATGCCGATCGCAAAGCGGATCAGGTGGTCGGCGTTGCGCGTCGGGTCCGCGCCGAGGGAGATCACGCCGCGACCCTTGAGCTGGACGACCTCGCGTTGCACCAGCACGGGACCGGCACCGCCGTCGTCTTCGACGTAGGTGCCGTTGGTGCTGTGGTCGTGCAGGAAGTACTTGCCCGACACCCGCTCCACCGATGCGTGTCGCCGCGACACGAGCGGATGCTCCACCTTGATCGCGCAGGCCGGGTCGCGCCCGATCAGGCAGCTGGTGGCGCTGCCATCGACGACGAAGACGGTGGCCCCGTAGCACAGCTCGAGCCGCGTATGCACGGTCTTGGTCTGGTCCGGCGGCCGGTACTCGGTGCCGTGCTCCTCGTCGAACGGCAGCAGGGCGATGTTCATCGGCGCGGCCTGGCCCTTGACCGGCACCTTGCGGATCAGCCGCAGCTGCCAGCGGGGCGCGTTCGACAGCTGCTCGCTGGCGGACTGCGTGAGCACGATCTCGAAGCGCTTGGCGATGTCGGCCATGCGCGAGGCGATGTTCACCACGTCGCCGTAGAGCTGGTCGGCCTCCTGCTGCACGGGCCCGGCATGGATGCCGGCGTGCATCGCCAGCGGCGGCTGGTAGGGCAGCTCGCGCAGTGCGACGGCCGTGGTGAGTGCGGCATCGACGGTCGCAAACGTGCACAGCATGCCGTCCCCGCGCAGCTGGACCACATGGCCTGCGTGAACCCCGACCAGGCGCGACCACTCGGCCAGCGTGGCCGCGACCAGCTGCCGGGCCTGCTCGTCGCCGCGCTCGACGAACAGTCGCGAGCTGCCGGTGATGTCGGCGAACAGCACCGCTGCATTGGCTTGTCGTTCGATGGACATGCCCCGGGAATTCTAGGCTTGCACCGGAGCGTCCTGAAGTCCAGCATGCGCTCTGGCCGACCCGCGGGAGGTGTGCGATGAATGCGACGCGCCTGAGTCTGTTGCAGCAGATGCCGATCTTCGGCGCCATCCAGGACGACGCGCTCGCCTTCCTGCTCGACTCGGTGCCCTCGGTCAGCGTGGCGGCGGGGCAGTACTTCTTTCGTGAGCGAGATGCGGCCGATTGCATGTACGTGCTGGAGTCCGGCCATGTCGCGGTGATCAAGGACTGGGCTGGCCGCGAGATGGTGCTGCATCAGCTGGCCGCCGGCGACTGCTTCGGCGAGATGGCCTTGCTCGACCTGTCGGCGCGCAGCGCGTCGGTGCGGGCCGAAGCCGAATGCCACGCGATGGCGCTGACGCCGGACCATCTGCTGCGCCTGTTCGAACACGACGCCGAGCCCTTTGCGCTGATCCAGATGAACATGGCGCGCGAGATGAGCCGGCGGCTGCGCGTGTCCGACGAGCAGCTGTTCCGCGCCACGATGGGCGCGGTGCCGCCGGCGCCGGAGACGACATTTCACACGATCTGATCGACAGCTCGACTTGTGCAGAGCATTTCCACAGGACGTGCACCGCCTGTCCACCGGCTGTCCACTGGCCCCGCATCGGCTTCGCCGCTAGCATCGAAGTCCACGGCGGGGGGCCAGGGGTGGTGCAGAAACAGCAGCTGAAGTTGATCTGTCCGGCTTGCCAGGGCTCGGGCTGGCTGTGCGACGAGCATCCGGCGCAGCCCTGGGACCACGGCGGCTGCGAAGGCGCCGGCGTCGCTTGCCGCTGCAACGCCTTGGCGCTGTTGCCGCACAAGGAGGTGTTCGTCGAATCCGACCTGGAGGACGAAGGCGCGCTGTAGCGGTGGGGCCCGCGGCGCAGCCGTGACCTTCGCTACACCTGTGCCGGCGCCCGGTGCACGGTGATGTGGGCGGCGATGCAGCGCCAGCGGCTGTCGCGCCGATGCCAGATGTCGGTGTAGCGGCTCACGCCGCGGCGGCCGTCCTGCAGCTCGTAGTCGTTCTCGGCGTGGATCAGCGCCACGTCATCGAAGCGGCGCACCCTGACCTGCCCGACCGGGAAAGAGCGCATCGAGCTGGCGAACGTGGGCAAGGCAAATCGCTGCAGCGCAGAGTCCCGGTCATGCCACGAGCCGTCGCCGTTGACCACTGCGTAGTCCGCTGACAGGTGCGCGTCGTACCAGGCCACGTCGGCCTCGCGAAAGGCGCGCACGTAGTGCTCGTTCAGGGTGTACAGCACGGCGTCGTCGTCCGCGTCCGCCGGATCCTGCCCGCACCAGCGCGAGCAGCCGGGCGGCGTGCCGGCGATCAGGCCGAGGGCTGTGTCGTCTTTCACCGGGGTGTCCTGCGTACTCACGAGCCGCCAGGCCGTGCCGCTCCAGACGTGCACGTCGGTGTAGCGCAGCCGGACCACCGCCGTGTCAGCGGCCGGCGTCGCGAACACGCCGTGGGACAGGGCGATCGGCCCGAACAGCCGCACGCTCGGGTGCTCGATCCGAGCGCCGATGTGCTGCGGCGCCTGGCGGCGAATCTGCGCCACGAAGTCGGCGCGCGACAGCCACGCCCCATCGGCCCTTGTCTGCACGAAGTCGTCGTGCGTCAGCGCTTCGATCAGCGCTCCGCCCGCATCGATGCCGGCGTGGATGAAGCGGTGATTGATGGCGCGCAGCTGCGCCTCGGCCGCGTCTGGTGGCGGCACCGGCGCGACGGCGGCCGACCCGTGGACGAGACCGGCCGTCACGAACAGGGCCGGCAATGCTGGGGCGCAGGACATGCGACGCTCCTCTTCGAACGAGGAGACGAGCCTAGGCCGCGAGCGCCTCCCGCGCTGTCACGATCCTGCGCAGTTGGCGCGCGACGGCGCTGTGGACGCCACGGCGCAACTCGAGCGGTGTGTGGCCGAAGAGGGCACCGAACCGGGCCGTGAAGTGGCTGTGGCTGGCGAAGCCCGCGTCGAGCGCGATCTCGGTGAGGCCGGCGTCGCTGTCGAGCACGGCGTCGAGCGCACGCGCCAGCCGCGAGCGCAGCACGTAGCCGTACACCGACAGGCCGATCTCGGCGCGGAACACATGCGCTAGGTGGCTGGCCGACACGTGGGCCTGTGCGGCCAGGTCGGCGAGCGTCCAGCGGCGTTCTGGTTGCGTGCAGATCGCCTCGATGGTGCGCGTCACCTGACGCCGGCGGCGCCACGAGGCGCCGGGCGTGGCCCGCAGCGGCGGCGCCGGCTCGCGCCTGACGGCGTGCAGCGTGGCGTCGAGCAGATGCAGGCCGAGCTCTTCGGCCTCCAGCGGATCCACCGCGTCGCCGTGCGCGAAGCGCCGCCACAACCGGCTGCGCGCCAGCATCACCGCAGGCGGCAGCAGGGCGTGCGGGCTGAACGTGTCGGTGTCGAAGCCGTCACGCCCCAGCGCCTCGGGCAGCACGCGGGCCAGCGCGTCGCTGGTGAAGCGCAGCGCGAGGCAGCGGTCGCCGATGCGGCCGGGAAAGCTCAGCCGGTAGGGCCGGCCGGCCGAGATCAGCAGCGCGTGGTTCGGCGTGGCGATCACCTGCTGTCGCGGCCCGTCGTGCTTGGCGAACACGCCCGCCAGCGGCAGCGCCAGCACGTGCAGCGCCGAGGCTTCGACCTCGCCGCACGCGCTGGACACCGGGCGCACGGCGATGTGGCCGATCTGCAGCCAATCGCCGTCGAACAGCGTGCGACGCTCGAAGGACGGCTCGTTGGCGGGTTCGCCGTGGCTCACGGTGCGACGGGCCTCAGCCCCGCCACCGGCTGCAAGGCCAGCTGCGTGAGCGCGACGATCTGCGCCAGCTGCGCCTTGGCCGCACGGCGCCCGGCCTCGAACAGATAGGGCATCGCGGCAGTTTCCCACAGGCCGACCGGCCGATCCAGTCCGAGCTCGAGGTCGAGTACGCGTTGCCCGGCGCAGCGCGCGGCATCGACGCGGGCCTGCTGCAGGTTGTTGATCAACGCAGTGCTGGCCTGCGCGACCAGGCGCGACGCGCGGTTCACGCGGCGCGGCATCGCACCCTTGAAGCCGAGCGTCAGCACCACGGCCGCGTCGGCGGCGACGCCGACCGGCAGCGGGTCGGACACCACGCCGTCGACGAGGCGGCGGCCGTCGACCTCGATGCTCGGAAACATCATCGGCATCGCCAGGCTGGCGCGCAGCGCCTGCGTCAGCGCGCCGCGCTGCAGCACCACGCGCTCTCCGCTGGCCGCCTCGGTGGCCACCACACGCAGCGGTGTCGGCAGGTCTTCGAGGCGCCGGTCGCCGAACGCGCAGTGGATGCGCTGCGCGATGCGCCGGTCGTCGCGCAGGGCGAAGCCGGCGTCGAAGCCGAACCAGCGCGGCGCCAGCAGCTGTGCGTAGGCGCGCCAGCGCCGCTGCTGCGTCAGCTCGGCCGACCACAGCGAGGTGGCGGCGGCAAGCGCATCACGGCTCGACATGCCCAGCGCGATGGTGGCGCCGAACAGCGCGCCCGAACTGCAACCGACGATCAGGTCGGGCCGCAATCCCTCGGCTGCCAGCACCTCGGCGATGCCCACCGCCGCGATGCTGCGCACGCCGCCGCTGCCCAGCACGAGCGCCAGGCGCGGGGCTGAGCGAGTGAATTCATCATCGAATGACGGCACGGCTAGTCTCCCTGGCAAAGCCGCGAGACTAGGCAAAACATCCCCGGCGCGCTGTCACGATCCTGCGCAAAGGCACCCCCGGCCACCAGACCCCTGCAGACGAGGATTGCCTGTCGCGGTGAGGCTCCTTACGATGGGCACGGACGTCGGAGGGACCCACTATGTACAAGACGATCGTGCTGGCGTACGACGGCTCCCAGGAAGGGCAGCGGGCATTGCTCGACTGCCAGGAGATCGGCCAGTGGAGCCAGGCCAGCTTGTTTCTGGTGGCGGTGATGCCGCAGCCCGTGACCTCGGTCGGCGCCGAGGTGTGGTCCTACGACCCGGACGCCGAGAGCGCCGAGCGCGCTCGCGTGCAGGCCGTGCTCGACGAGGGCATTGCGCGCCTTCGCCAGACCGGACTGCAGGTGCAGGGTGACCTGGTCGTCGGCAATTCGGTCGACGAGATCGTGCGCGTCGCGAAGGACAGGCAGGCCGACCTGATCGTGGTCGGCCACAAGCACCTCGACAGCTGGACCCAGCGCTGGTGGCGCGGCTCGGTGTCGAAGAGCCTGATCGAGTACGCGCCGTGCAGTGTGCTGGTGGTGATCACCTCTTGACGGCGCACGAGCGCCAGCGCTGCTGAACAAGGCAGGCGGGTGGCCGGCTCGCCGGCAAAGGGCACTCGTCAGCGCGCCTCGGCGAAGTCGCACACCAGGTGCGCCAGCGAGCGCACGCCCAGCAGCAGCGACCGTTCGTCGACATGAAAGCGCGGCGAGTGGTTGGCCGGCGCCTTGCCCGGTTCGACATCGGGCCGCGTGGCACCGACGAAGAAGAACAGGCCCGGCACCAGCTGCTGAAAGTAGGAGAAGTCCTCCGACCCGGTGACCTTGGGCACCAGCTGCACGTGCTCGGCACCGGCCACGCGCTGCAGCGTGGGCACCATCAGTCCGGTGAGCGCCGGGTCGTTCACCGTGACGGGATAGTTCTTCTCGATGCACACGGTGCAGCCGGCCTTCGAGCCGCGCGACACCGCCTCGGCCAGCGTGGTGACGCGCTCGTGCACGTCGTCGCGCATGCCTTCGTCGAAGGTGCGGATGGTGCCGCGCATCTCCACGTTGTCGGGAATGATGTTCTCGCGCACGCCGCCCTTGATCATGCCCACCGTCACCACGGCCGGCTCGCGCGCGATGTCGATGCCCCGGCTCACCACCGTCTGCAGGCCGAGGATCACCTGCGCCGAGGTGACGATCGGGTCGACGCCGAGCCACGGCGCCGCGCCGTGCGTCTGCCGGCCGTGCACGGTGATGCTGAAGCGGTCGGAACTCGCCATCGTGGGCCCCGGCCGGTAGCCGAGCTCGCCGACGTGCAGGCGCGAGGTGACATGCAGGCCGAAGATGGCGTTCGGCGTCGGGTCCTGCAGCGCGCCTTCCTGGATCATCATCTTGGCGCCGCCTTCCTCGCCGCGCGGCGGCATCTCCTCGGCAGGCTGGAAGATGAACTTCACGGTGCCGCGTAGTTGGGCGCGCAGACCGGCGAGCACGGTCGCCACGCCCATCAGGATCGCGGTATGGCAGTCGTGGCCGCAGGCGTGCATCACGCCGACCTGCTCGCCGTTCCACTCAGTGCGCGCCTTGGAGGCGAAGGGCACGTCGACCTCCTCGCTGACCGGCAGGCCGTCCATGTCGGCGCGCAGCGCCACCACCGGCCCGGGCAACCCGCCCTTGAGAACGCCGACGACGCCGGTATGCGCGACGCGCGTGCGCACGTCGTCCAGGCCGAGTGCGATCAGGTGTTCCGCCACGATCGCGGCCGTGCGCACCTCGCGATTGCCGAGCTCCGGGTGCTCGTGGAAGTCGCGCCGCCAGGCGATGACCTTCTCTTCCGCGGCCTGCGCGGCAGCGTCGATGCTGGCGGCGAGGGTGCTGGGCGATACGGCGGTGGGCAGGCTCATGGGGCCGACGCTAGCACACGACGGCCCGTGCTCCGCCCGGCGAATCGTGCCCACCGCGGCGTCGGGCGCATCGGCCCGCTACGATGGCCGTCGATGCAGCCCTCCTGTTACCTCCGATTCGCGGTTCTGGCAGCGGCGCTGGCGGCCGGCTTGCCGAGCGGGGCCGCCGACCAGCGGCAGACGGTGTGCACCATCACCGTCAATTCGCCCGACGAGAAGGAGGCGTTTCGCCGCCACCTGCCGGAGTCGAAGTACCGCTTCGTCGAGCTGGTCGAGCGCGGCCGGCCCGACTGGCTGGCGTCGGCCTGCCGCGCGAACGTGGCCTGCGACGTGCTGATCGTCTCGGCCCACTACGACGGCGGCAACGAGTTCTTCTCCGACAAGCTGGAATCGCGCGACGGCCTCACCGTCGACGAGCTCGAGCGCGTGTCGTGCAGCGGCTCGTGCCCGGGCCTGTTCGACCACCTGCGCGAGGTCTATCTGTTCGGCTGCAACACGCTGAACCCGCAACCGCAGAGCGGTGCCTCGGCCGAGATCGTGCGCAGCCTGGTGCGCGAAGGCCACTCGCCGCAGGAAGCCACGCGCCAGCTGCTGACGCTCGACGCCGCGCACGGCGAGAGCAGCCGCGACCGCATGCGGCAGATCTTCAACGACGTGCCGGAGATCTACGGCTTCTCGTCGACCGCGCCGCTCGGGCCGGTGGCGGGCGCCACGCTGAACCGCTACTTCCGCGCCACCGGTGAGCGCGAAATCGCGCAAAGCCGCCCGGGCGGCGCCGACAGACGCCTGCTCGGCTACTTCGCGCCGTTCGGCATGACGGTGACGCAGGGCCTGACCGAGCGCGACCCGCATGCCGGCGGACGCGCCGACATGTGCCAGTTCGCCGACGAGCGGCGCTCGGCCGGCACCAAGCTGGCCTTCGTGCACGAGCTGCTGCAGCGGCATTTCGGCGAGGCGCGCCTGCACCTGGACCGCATCCAGCGCCTGACGGCGTCGCTCGACGACACGACGCGGCAGGCACCGGTGGTGGCGCAGGAGCTGGAGGAGATTGCCCGCGACACCGCGGCGCGTGCGCGCTGGCTCGACTATGCACGCGACGCCGATCGGCCGTCGGTGCGCGTGCGCCTGCTCAACGTTGCGCGCGACGTGGGCTGGCTGACCGAGCTGGAGCGGCGCGACGAGCTGGCGCAGATGCTGCGCGAGCTGCAGGCGCAGCCGGTGCTCGGCCTGAGCGAGGTCAATCTGGCCTGCACGCTCAACGAGCAGCGCGTGCTCGACGGCAGTGTCAACCGCCAGCTCGCGCCCGGCAGCCTGGCGGACGACGCGGCCCACACCGCCGTTCGCGCCTGCCTGGGCAGCGCCGAGGACCGTGCGCGTCTGCTGCAGGGGCTGGTCCGCGCCGACCGGACCGATATGCTCATCACCCAGGCCTACCTGCGCCACCGGCCGATCACCGACGCCGCCGAGCTGCGCCAGCTCACCGCCGACATTGCCGCCATGTCGCCCGGTGACCCGCAGGTGCGGGCCCTGGAGGCGCTGGCGCGGCATTACGTGTCCGATCGCAGCGTGCTGGATCGGCTGGTGCACCTGTTCGCGCAGACCACGTCGTACGCCGTGCAGTCGGCCATCGCCGGCATCCTGATTCGCGCCGACCGGCGCTCGCTCGCCGGCGAACAGCTCGCGCGCGAACTGCTGGCGCATCGGCGACCGGCGCCGGGCGGCGGCGGCGACGACATCATCGACGCGCTGATCGGCACGCTGCAGATGGCGCAGCAACCGGGGCCTGCCGCAGCGCAATAGTGCACGCGTCGGTTACATGCGTTTTCCGCCGGCGCTGTCACTGTGGAACACTGGTCGCATGTCGCGCCGCCATGCTTCTCACCGTGCACTCGGGCGCGCCGTGATCGTGCTGCTCGGCGCGCTCGCGTGCGCCGTCGGCGCGCCGGCCGCGCCGAAGACGGTGTGCACCGTCACCATCAACTCGTCCGACGAACGCGACGTGCTGCGGCGCCATCTGCCGGCCGACGAGTACCGTTTCGTCGAGCTGGTGCAACCCGGCAAGCCCGACTGGCTGGCGGCGGCCTGCCAGCGCGGCGTGACCTGCGACGCGCTGGTCATCTCGGGCCACTTCGACGACGGCACCGAGTTCTACACCGACCGCTTCGAGGACCGCGAGGTGCTCACGGTCGACGAGCTGCAGCAGGCCTCGTGCAGCGCCTCGTGCGGGGGCCTGTTCTCGCAGCTGAAGGAGGTCTACCTGTTCGGCTGCAACACGCTGAAGTCCGACCCGCGACACGTGGCCTCGGGCGAGGTGCTGCGCAGCCTGCAGCGGGCGGGCCACTCGCAGGCCGACGCGCAACGGATGGCGACGCTGCTCAACGAACGCTACGGCGAAAGCAACCGCGACCGCCTGCGCCACATCTTCAAGGACGTGCCGGTGCTGTACGGCTTCTCGTCGAAGGCGCCGCTCGGCCGCGTGGCGGGTCCGCTGCTCGAACGTTATCTGCAGACCGCGCCGGCCGGCGAGGTGGCCGGCGGTCGCCCGAGCGCCACGCTGCTCGGCCTGTTCGGCCCGGCGTCGATGATCGCCGTGCCGGGCCTGACCGATGGCGACGCGCACGCGGCGTTTCGCGGCGACATGTGCAGCCTGGCCGACACCCGACCCAGCGACGCGCAGAAGGTCGCCTTCATGCACGCCGTGCTGAAGCGCGACATCACCGAGGTGCGCATGTTCCTGCCGCACCTGGAGCGATATGCGGGCGCGTTGGGCCCGGCACAGCGGCTGGTGCCCGAGGTGGCCGCCGCGCTCGGCCGCATCGAGGCCGACCCCGCGGCGCGCGAGCGCTACCTGGCCTTCGCGCGCGACGCCGACGACGCATCGGTGCAGATGCGCATGACGGCGCTGGCGCGTTTCCTCGGCTGGCTCACGCCGGCGCAGGAGCGCGCCGAGTTCATGCAGATGGTGGCCGCTCGCATGGCGCGCGGCGCCATCGGCCGGCACGAGGTCGACCTGGTCTGCTCGAGTGCGCTCGCGCGCACGGCGGACCCGGCGCGGCCGCCGATCGACGCTGCGCTGGCCGCGCCCGACAACGTGGCGCATGCCGCGGTGCTCGCCTGCCTGGGCCACCGGGGGGGCCATGAGCGCACGTTGCGCGCGCTGATCAGCCCGCACGACGACGACGTGGCGATCGCGCAGGTCTACCTGCGCCATCGCCCGCTGGCCGACGTGTCCGAGGTGCGCGCGGTGGCGGCGGGTATCGCCCGCATGACCACCGCCGGCGCCCAGGTGCGCGCGCTCGAGACGCTGGCCCGGCAGCGTCTGGCCGATGCACAGAGCCTGCAGGAGATCGCGCGCCTGTTCCCGCGGGCGCGCTCGCTGGCGGTGCAGCGCGCGATCGCCAACATCCTGATCCGCTCGGACACGCAGATGCTGGCGCGCGCCGAGCTGGCGCGCTCGCTGCGCCAGCATCGGCTCAGGTCGCCCGACGGACAGGACGTGATCGACGTACTGATCCGGCTGCTGCAGGCAGCCTAGGGTCTTGGCCGGCGCGGCCAGCCCCTCAACCCATCGCCAGCGAGTCGCACAGTTCGCCGAGCGCGGTCGCCGGCTCCGGCGGCAACTCGCCGGCATGCAGCAGCGTGGCGCGCTGGATCGCGCGCAGGCGGAAGTAGATCTCGTCCTCCAGCGCCTCGACCTCGGCGGCGTCGGCGCTCACCAGCGCCTGCGGGTTCCACATCCCGCTCTCGTTCCAGCCGGTGCGCAGCCGCAGCAGCAGGAACTGCGCGAGTGCCAGCGCACGTTGCAGCCCCGGCTCGGTGGACTGCTCCGCCAGCGCGTTCACGTTGCGCTCGGCGGCGCCCAGCACCTCGCTCAGCGCACCCAGCCGGGCCTGGATGTCGGCCGTCTCCATGGCCGGCTGCAGCGGCGGCTGCTCGCGCGCGGCGCGGCAGACGCGGCCGACACAGCTCAGGTCGAACTCGCCGGGCACCGCGCGCAGCGCCACGCTCGCGTGCAGCAGATGTCCATAGTTGCCCCGCATCGCATGCAGCGAGGCCTCGGTCACCGCCAGCAGGCGGCCCATCGGCGACAGCGCAGGCCCTGTCAGGGCATGCGGGTAGCCCGAGCCGTCGAGCCGTTCGTGGTGCTCGGCGATGGCACGCGCCACCGCGCCGGGGTAGTTGGTGAGCTGGCGCACCAGCAGGTGTCCGATGTGCGGGTGCACCACCAGTTGCTGGTAGCTGGTGAAGTCGAGGTCGCGGTCGGCCTCGGCCTCGCCGTGCTGCGGCGCGATGTACATCTCGCCCAGGTCGTGCAGCAGGCCGCTCAGCATGGCCACCCGGATCTCGGGTGTGTCGCCGCCGCTGGCCACAGTCAGCGCGCCGTTGAGTGCCATGGCCGCCACGGCATGGTGGAACGTGGCCGGTCGTGCGCTCTGCGCCGCGGTGAGCAGCAGTTGCGCCACCGGGTGCAGCGGCAACTGCGCGACCTCGCGCGCCAGCCGGACGGCATGCGGGCGCAGCAGCGGGGCGAGCGGCGTGTCGGCATGCACCAGCTCGGTCAGCGCCTGCGCCAACGTGACCGCGGTGACACCGTCCTCGGCGATCAGGCAACTCTCCAGCGGGTCGCGCAGCTTGCGGTCGAGCAGCTTGCGCTGCAACTCGGCCGACACCGGCTGGCGGCTGGCCCACAGCTTGACGCCGGAGATGTCGAAGATGTCGGTCGCCGCGATGATGCGCCGCGTTTCGCTGGCTTGCAGGATGATGGCCAGCGCATGCGGGTTGGCGCTGCGGAACGGGTTGTCGGTCTGGCTGGCGGGTTGCATGCGGTGCTCCCGGGGTTTCGTCTGTACGGGTTTATCGGCAGCCGCCGGCGAAACCGAAGTCGCGCATACATCCGCACACACCGTAGACTGCAGCGGCGCTCGCGGGTGGGCGCTGTTGATCGTCAGGAGTGCGCACGTGAAGTTGCAGATGGCCAAGAACTCGCTGTTCGCGACGCTGCTGCGCTCGCCGTGGTGGGTGAGCTTCGCGGTCGCGGCGGTGCTGGCGCTGCTGGCCGGCGCGCTGTTGCCCGAGCAGTTCCGCGTGGCCGGCGCGCTGGGCACGATGCCGTTCGTGGTGGTCGGCGCGATCGCCGCCTGGCGCCAGTGGCAGCGGCCGAGCGCGGCGCAGGCGGCGCGCACCCTGCAAGCCGTCAATGCGATGGCCTGGCCGGCGTTTGCCCAGGCGCTGGAAGAGGCGTTCCGGCGCGACGGTTATGTCGTGCAGCGAGGTCAAGGCGGCGCCGCGATGGATTTCGAGCTGCAGCGGCAGGGGCGCAGGACCCTCGTCAGCGCACGACGCTGGAAGGCGGCGCGCATCGGTCTTGATGCACTGCGTCCGTTGCAGGCGGCGCGCGAGGCGGCCGACGCCAGCGAGGCGCTGTATATCGGCCTGGGCGAACTGACCGACACCGCGCGGCCGTTCGCCACCCAGCACGGCATCACCCTGTGGCAGGCAGCCGAACTGGCGCACGCGCTGCGCGGGCTGCAGCCAGGGTCCGCAGCCGGGGCGAGTGCGCTACCCGCATCGCGTCGATAGAGCTTCTCGTCCCGGCGAAAGCACCATGACGGTGCGCCTTCGCATCCGGTTCTAGAGGTGCACGTCGAATGGCCATGCCGATCGAGCAGTTTCCTGACAGCCGTCAGCCAACGATCAGCCAGTGGTGTAATGCTGCGCTGCACCATGACTCAGGACTCGACGATGAACACGCGATTGGGTCTCGACGATGTGCTCGGTGATCTGCAGCATGCCCGGCGCAGCGGCAACGTCGGTCGGCTCGCCCTGCTGGCGTACTGCGAGGTGAGACGCTGGGCGCGGCAGGCCGGCGAGCTGGCGCTGGCCGAGCACTCGGCCGAGCTGGTGATGCAGAGCCCGCATCCGTCGCGCGACGAATTCCTGACCCGCGTCGACCGGTTGATCGACGAGCTGGAGAGCGTGCGCCGCAAGCTGTCGTGAGGGCCGTTACCATCGGCCCCGATGACCACTGCTGACGATCTGCCCCAGCCGCCGCCGCCGTTGCCCGACCGCCTGTCGGTCGACAGCCGCAGCCCGCACTACGTGGCCGCCGTGCTGGAGCACGGCATCGGCATCCGCTTCAATGACCGCGAGCGTTTCGACGTCGAGGAATACTGCATCAGCGAAGGCTGGATCAAGGTGGCCGCGGGCCGCACGGTCGACCGCAAGGGCCGGCCGCTGTTGATCAAGCTGAAAGGCCGCGTCGACGCGTTCTACCGATCGACCGCCTCGTAGTCGATCAGGCCCTGCGCCACGTAGCGGCGAAAGTCGCTGAGCGGCATGGCGGCCGACCCGCGTGTCTCGCCATCGGCCCAGCTGAGCGTGACATCACTCGCGGTTGCCTGTACCTCCACCGGACCAAGTCGGATCGTCAGGTTGGCGCCGTCGCCCTGTCGAAACGCCACCGGGCCGGTCACGCGGGCGGTTTGTGCCATAAGGGATTCGCGTAAGAGTTCATTGAGGGCACAGCGTGCGCCGTTCATGCCGTGGTGCGTATAGGCGGGCTGCCTGCCGGCGCGTAGCTGTCGGCCTACGCGCAGCGGGGCCCACCTCGGCGATCTGCCGCATCGGTACCATCCAGGGTTTTCCGCTCGGACGGCTGCCTGGATGAACGACAACGACGCTCCCACCGGATTTCGACTGCCGCACATCTGCCTGCCGCGGCCCGGCATCGACCTGCGCAAGTGGGCGGTGATCGCCTGCGACCAGTACACGTCGGAGCCCGAATACTGGCGCGAGGTCGAACGCGAGGTGGGCGACGCGCCGTCGACGCTGCAGCTGATCTTTCCCGAGGTGTACCTCGGTGCGGCCGACGCGCCGGCGCGCATCGGCCGCATCCAGCAGACGATGCGGCGTTATCTCGCCGAAGGTCTGTTCGTCGAACGCGAGGGCGCGATCTACGTCGAGCGCACCGTGCACGGTCGCACGCGGCGCGGCCTGATGCTGGAGCTCGACCTCGAGCACTACGACTACGCCAGCACCTCGACCAGCCTGATCCGCCCGACCGAGGGCACGATGGTCGCCCGGCTGGCACCTCGCATCGAGGTGCGTCGCGGCGCACCGCTGGAGCTGCCGCACATCCTGGTGCTGATCGACGACCCGCAGCACACGGTGATCGAGCCGCTCGGCGCGGCGCGTGACACGCTGGCGCCGCTGTACGAGACCGAACTGATGCGCGGCGGCGGCCACGTGGCCGGCTATTCACTCGACGATGCGCACAGCCGGCGCGCGGTGCGGGCCCTGCGCGCGTTGGCGAGCCCGCAGGTGTTCACCGCGCGCTACGGCGTGCCGGCGGGTACGCCGCCGATGCTGTTCGCGATGGGCGACGGCAACCACTCGCTGGCGACGGCCAAGTCGATCTGGGACGGCGCCAAGGCGAATGTCGGCCGCGATCATCCGAGCCGCTACGCCCTGGTGGAGGTGGTCAACATCCACGACCCGGCGCTCGACTTCGCGCCGATCCATCGGCTGCTGTTCGGCGTGACGGTCGACGTGCGTCAGAAGCTGGCCGATGCCTTCGGCGCGCGCGTCAGCTGCACCGAGGTGCCGTCGGCTGCGGCGATGCGCGCGCGCATCACGTCGGCGCAGGGCACGCGCCATGTGGCCGGGCTGGTCGAGCCGGGGCCACGCTTCGCCGTGGTCGAGATTGCCGCGCCGTCGGCCACGCTGGCAGTGGGCACGTTCCAGGCGTTCATCGATGAGCTCGTCGAGCGCGGTGGCGCGCAGGATGTCGACTACGTGCACGGCGACGAAGCGCTGGCGCGGCTGGCGCAGGCCGATCGTTGCGTGGGGCTGCACTTCGCGGGCCTGAGCAAGGCGGAGCTGATGCGCCACGTGGTGCACGACGGGCCGACACCGCGCAAGACCTTCTCGATGGGCGAGGCCCACGAGAAGCGCTTCTACGTCGAGGCCCGTCGCATCGACGGCGCCGCGCGCTGACGAACGGTTTGCCGTCATGGACATGCTGAGCCTGTCGACGCACTTGCCGCAGGTGGCGCTGGCGCCCGGCGAGGTGGTGGTCCGCGAGGGCGAAGCCAACGGCGGTCTGTGGATCCTGCTGTCGGGCGAGTTGCAGGTGCACAAGGGTGGGGTGCTGGTGAATACCGTCACCCAGCCGGGTGCGTTGATCGGCGAGGTGTCGGCGCTGCTGGGCAGTCCCTACGGCGCCACCGTGCGGGCGACGGCGCCCAGCGTGCTGCGCCACGCCGCCGATGCGCAGGCGCTGCTGGCCAGCGACCCGGCCATCATGCGGCTGATCGCGGTGGGGTTGGCCGAGCGGCTGAACTTCGTGACCACCTACTTGGCCGACCTGAAGCACCAGTATGGCGAGGCGCCGGGCATCGCGATGGTGTCCGACGTGTTGGTCGAGCTGGCGCAGCGCCAGGCACCGGCGGCCCGGCCGGGGTCGGCACGCGATCCCGATCCCGACTACTGATCGCTGCAGCGCCAGCGCCCTCAGAACACCGTGCGCCGAGGCGCCGTGGCGTCGGTCAGCGCGAGGCGCTCGTTGCCGAGCAGCGAGCGCCACGACGCCGAGCCCGCGGCCAGGTCGATGTCGATGAAACAAGGCACCGGGCCGATCTGGCGGCCGGCGTTGAAGATCCAGGTGCCGCCGATGCGGTCGGCCCATGATCCGTCGGGCTTGAAGGGTGGCTGGTGCACGTGACCGGTGAGCACCATGTCGGGCCGGTAGTCGTCGATCCAGCCTTTGAGATCGGCGTCGCCGTAGTCGCGCTTGCCGGTCCAGCAGGTGGGTGAACCGAGCGGCGGCCAGTGGTACACCCAGAGCCAGCGTGCGGGGCGGCGCGCGGCATCGGCCGCCAGTTGCGCCTGCAATGCCGCGCGGCCGGCCGGACCGTCCCACCACGGGCAGATGGTGACCAGCGTGTCGTCGATCAGCAGCGAGTCGCCGTCGGTCGGCACGCCGGCGCGGCGCGCGTCGGCCAGCCACAGCGCCGTCTGTTCGCCGTGCGCATCGGGGCCGGTGAGATCGTGATTGCCCGAGCTCACCGCCACCCGGCCGGCCGCCTGCAGCAGCGACAGGTACCTGAGGATGACCACCGACTGGGCATCGAGCGGCACCGGTGAGCTGATATCCAGGTGGTCGCCCGCCAGCACCACTAGGTCGAACGATGGCGCCGCACGGACGACCCAGTCGAGCTGGGGCAGGGTGTAGTGGAGATCGGACAGGAGCAGGACACGCACGAACAGCTCTTTCTCGACTCGTGTGCTCAGGGACCGCCGACCGCCAGCCGCGGAAGCCAGGTGGTGATCACCGGCACGTAGGTGATCAGCCCCAGCGTGACGAGCAGCGGCACGTAGTACGGCATCATCTCGCGCAGCACCTCCTTCATCGTCACCTTGGCGATATCGGCGACGAGAAAGAGCGCGAGCCCCATCGGCGGCGTCAGCAGGCCGATCATCAGGTTGAACACCACCACCATGCCCAGGTGCACCGGGTCCACGCCGGCGGCCACCAGCGGCTTGGCGAGGATGGGCGCGATCACCAGGATCGCCGTGGTGCTGTCGAGGAACATGCCGACCACGACCAGCAGCACGTTCACGAGCAACAACAGCACGTAGGGGTTGTTCGAGATCTTTAGCATCGCGCCGGTGAGGGTCTGCGGCACGCCTTCGACCGAGAGGATCCAGCCGAAGAGTGCCGCCACCGCCACGATCAGCAGGATGCCGGCCGAGGCCTGTATGGTCTCGATTGCAGCATGGCGCACGCGCTGCCAGGTCAGCTCGCGGTAGAACGCGCCGCTGATCAGCATCGCATAGGCCACCGTCACCGCGGCGATCTCGGTCGGCGTGAAGAAGCCCGCCAGCATGCCGGCGATCAGAATCACCGGCGCGGCGATCGCCGGCGCCGCGGGCTTGAAGTCGTGCCACAGCTCGGCCCATGTGGGCCAGCGCGCAGCGCGCGGATAACCGCGCCGCACGGCGAGCCAGCCGGTCATCAGCATCAGCATCGCCACGCACAGCAGCCCGGGCAGTATCCCGCCGAGCAGCAACTGGATCACCGACACGCCGGTGACCGTGCCGTAGATGATCAGCGGGATGCTGGGCGGAAAGATCGGCCCGACGATCGCCGACGAAC
>CALMQI010000438.1 GCA_937871935.1 uncultured Burkholderiales bacterium | reverse complement strand
TCCACCTGCGCGGTTATGCGCAGAAGAACCCGAAGCAGGAATACAAGCGCGAGGCCTTCGAGCTGTTCGCGCAGTTGCTCGACGTGGTCAAGCTCGAGGTCACGCGCCTGCTGATGACGGTGCGCATCCAGTCGCAGGAGCAGGTCGCCGAGGCCGCCGAGGCGATCGAGGAGCGCGCGAGCCAGGTGGCCAACGTGACCTATACGCATCCGAACGAGGATGGCAGCGTCTCGCAGGAGGCCGACGCGGCCACCGCGGTGGCCGACGTGCCCAAGGTCGGCCGCAACGAACCCTGCCCGTGCGGCAGCGGCAAGAAGTACAAGCACTGTCACGGCAGGCTGGCCTGACCTCCTCATGCCCGTCAACCTGAGCGCGCCGAACCCGGCGGACTTGCATGCCGTGCCGGGCGTGCGCATCGGCTTCGCGATGGCCGGCATCCGCAAGGCCAACCGCAAGGACGTGGTGGTGTTCGCGCTCGACGAAGGCTCGGCGGTGGCCGGCGTCTTCACGCTCAATCGCTTCTGCGCGGCGCCGGTGCAACTGTGCCGCGAGCATCTGGCCGCTGGCGCCGGCATCCGGGCACTGGTGATCAACACCGGCAATGCGAACGCCGGCACCGGCGAGGACGGCCTGGCCCGCGCGCGGCGCAGCTGCGTGGCGCTGTCCGCGCTGATGAAGATCGAGCCGGCGCAGGTGCTGCCGTTCTCGACCGGCGTGATCATGGAGACGCTGCCGATCGATCGCCTCGAAGCCGGCTTGCCGGCCGCGGTGTCCGCGCTGCGGCCAGACGCCTGGGCCGATGCAGCCGAAGGCATCATGACCACCGACACGATCCCGAAGGCCGCGTCGCGTCGGGTCGTGGTCGGCGGCAAGACCGTCACGGTGACCGGCATCGCCAAGGGGGCCGGCATGATCCGGCCCAACATGGCAACCATGCTCGGCTTCGTGGCCACCGACGCGGTCATCGCGCCGGCCGCACTGCAGCAGCTGGTGCGCGAGGCGGCCGACCTGAGTTTCAACCGCATCACGATCGACGGCGACACGTCGACCAACGACTCTTTCGTGCTGATGGCCTCGCAGCGCTCCGGGCATGCGCGCATCGACAAGCTGGACTCGGCCGACGGTCGCGCCTTGCGCGACGCGGTGGTGGCCGTGTCGCAGCAGCTGGCGCAGGCCATCGTGCGCGACGGCGAAGGCGCGACGAAGTTCATCACCGTGCGCGTCGAGGGCGGGCGCGACGAGGCCGAATGCCGCCGCGTCGCCTACGCGATCGGGCATTCGCCGCTGGTCAAGACCGCGTTCTTCGCCAGCGACCCCAACCTCGGGCGCATCCTCGCCGCGGTGGGTTATGCCGGCATCGACGATCTCGATCAATCGACCATCGATCTCTATCTCGACGACGTGCACGTCGCGCGCCAGGGTGGCCGCCATCCGGACTACCGCGAAGAGCAGGGCCAGCGCGTGATGAAGCAAAGCGAGATCACGGTGCGCGTGCACCTGCACCGCGGCGCCTCCAGCAGCGAGGTCTGGACCTGCGACCTGTCGCACGACTACGTCAGCATCAACGCCGACTACCGCTCTTAGCCCGCGGTTTCAGGTTCGCAATTAGGGGGCCGCGCCACGGCCCTCTTGCGTGACCGCGGGTTCCACGGTTAGCATCGCGCCACTTCACTGAGCGAGCACACTCATGATGAGCGACATCCACACCACGAATCGACGAGCCGGCCGCGGCGCGCGGATCGTACGTGTGTCGACCGTCGCCATGGGCCTCGCCGCATCCGTCGGCCTGCAGTTCGTAGGGCACGACGACAAATCCGCGACGCAACCCGGCATGACGGCCAACCCGTCGATCGCCTGCGCCGCGGACGCGAACGGCTCGTTCGCGGTGCTATAGCCAAACCCTTCTCGGCATTCAGCTTCGGATCGAAGCCCCGCTGAGAGATCAGCGGGAATAGCGGTTTTTCGATCTCCCGCGCTGCAAGAGACCCGTCGGCCACCGCCTCACGAGGGCGCCGGCCGACACGAAAGAAGTCGATGCGAAGAATGAACGACAACAAGCTCTGGCAGGCCGTGCGCGAACGCCTCACGCTGCCGCCCGACGACCTGCTGCGCCAGGCCATCTACCGCCGGCTGTGGACGTCCATCCTCGTCAGCTCGCTCGGCGGGCAGGTCACGATGCTGGCGCTGCCGCTCACCGCCGCGGTGCTGCTGCACGCCACGCCGACGCAGATGGGCCTGCTCACCGCGATGGAGATCGCGCCGTTCGTGCTGTTCTCGCTGCCGAGCGGCGTATGGCTCGACCGTGTGCGCAAGCTGCCCGTCTACATCGCCGGCGAGACGGCGCTGGCCTTCATCGTCGCCAGCGTGCCGCTGGCCTGGGCGCTCGGCTGGCTCACGATGCCGTGGCTGTACGTGGTGGGCTTCGCGCTCGGCACCGTGTTCACCACGGCCGGTAGCGCGGCGCAGATCGTGCTCACGCAGGTGGTGGCGCGCGAGCGTCTGGTGGAGGCGCACGCGAAGAACGCGTTGGCGAGTTCGGGCGCCGAGGTCGTCGGCCCGGGGTTGGCCGGGCTGCTCATCCGCGCGCTGGGCGCGCCCTTGGCGCTGCTGGTCGATGCCTTGATGCTGCTGTGGTCGGCCTGGATCCTGCGCGGCGTGCAGGTCGTCGAGCGCCGCGTCGCCAAGCCCGACGCGCATTTCTGGCGCGACCTGCGCGAGGGCCTGAGCTTCGTGCGGCGCACCCGGCTGCTGGTGGCGCTGGCCTCGGTGGTGGGCTGCTGGCAGCTCTTTCACCAGAGCGCGATGGTGGTGACGATCCTGTTCGCGACCCAGGTGCTGGGCCTCACCGAGCAGCAGATCGGCGCTTGCTTCGTCGCGCTCGGCGTGGGCACCGTCCTCGCCAGCCTGGCCGGCCACGCGATCAGCCGTCGCATCGGCCCAGGGCCCAGCCTGCCGCTGGCGATCGCCATCTGTGCGCTGGGCTGGCTGGTGCTGGCCGTGGCGCCGGCCGATCGCTGGGGCGTGGCGGCGTTCGCATTCATGCTGTTCGCGTTCGGCGTCGGCGCGGTGCTGATCTTCGTGAACTTCCTGGCCCTGCGCCAGGCGGTCACGCCCGAGCCGCTGCTGGGCCGCATGACGAGCACGATGCGCTGGTTGATCCTGATCCCGGCCGGACCGGGCGCGTTGATCGGCGGGTGGCTGGGCGAGCACATCGGCCTGCGCGCTGCGCTGGCGTTCGCGGGGGTCGGTGCCCTGCTGTTGGCCGCGGCAACGCTGGCGCTCGGCACGATTCGATCGGTGCGCGAGTTGCCCAAACCGCATGCGCACGAGGAGCCCGTGGGCTACGAGAGCGCCGTGCCCGTGGCTGGGAAGCTGGAGACGGCGTGATGGACACGAAGACCGAACCGCTGATGATCGACCTGCCGGCCGAGATCCCCGCCGGCCGCTTCGTGCTGCGCGCGCCGAGGCCTGGCGACGGTGCGCTGCTCAACGCCGCGGTGTGCGCGTCGATCGCGGCGCTGCGGCCGTGGATGCCGTGGGCGCAGCAGGCGCCGACGCTGGCGGAGTCCGAACTCGAATGCCGGCGCATGGCCGCCCGCTTCGCGCGTCGCGAGGACCTGCCGCTCTTTATCGTCGAGCCCGACCCCGACGGCGCCGAGCGCATCGTCGGCGGCACCGGGCTGCACCGCATCGACTGGAGCGTGCCCCGTTTCGAGATCGGCTACTGGCGGCGCAGCGACGACGGCCGGCGCGGCATGGTCGCCGAGGCCGTGCGTTACGTGAACCGCCTGGCCTTCGACCAACTCGGCGCGCAGCGCGTGGAGATCCGCATGGACAGCCGCAACGCCGCCAGCCGCCGCGTCGCCGAGCGCGCCGGTTTCACCTTCGAGGGCCTGCTGCGCCGCGACATGCTCACCGTCGACGGCAAGCCGCGCGATACGCTGGTCTATTCGCGGGTGCGCGGCGTCGAAGAGCCGACATGAGGCCCGCGACGGTCGATCCGACCGGCGCGCGGTTAACAAGTGGTTTCGTGCAGGGCTCGGCCAGAAACCAGAATGCCACCCATGAGCGACCCACAACGAATCGCACGAGCGCGACGACTCTTCCTCCAATCAGCAGCGCTTGGCATCACGGGCTTGGCGGGCAGCGGCTGCGGAGGTGCAGGAGGCGACAGCAGTGCCGCGACCACTCCTGGATCGGCACCTGCGCCGTCTCCCACGCCCTCACCCGCGCCACCTTCGCCGGCTCCGACCCCTGCGCCGTCGCCTACACCGTCGCCTACACCGTCTCCAACGCCGTCTCCAACGCCGTCTCCAACGCCGTCTCCAACGCCGTCTCCGTCACCCGGCCCGAGCGGGCCCGTCATCCAGGCCGATCCTTCGAACTACCTGAGCAAACTCGCCGCGCTCAAAGCCGGCGAAACGCTGATGCTGGCTGCCGGCAACTATGGCATCGACGCACAAGGTGCCGATACTTCGAATCCACCCGGACTGCCCATCTTCAACCTGAACGGCACTGCCAGCGCACCCATCGTGATCACCGGGCCGGACACGGGCCCTCGTCCCGTTTTGTTCGGCCGCGACACCCACAATACGATTCGACTTGCCAACGCCAGCTACATCGTGGTCCGTCGGCTGGAGATCGACGGCCGCGGTCGGGCTGGCTTTGGTGTGGCGACCCAGGGACCGGCGCACGACATCACCATCGAGGACAACTACTTTCACGGCCTCGGCGGCGACCAGCAGATCGTGGGCATCTCGACCACCGGCCAAGCGACCTGGAACTGGATCATTCGCGGCAATCGGATCGTGGGTGCCGGTACCGGCATGTACCTGGGCAACTCCACGGGCGACAGTCCCTTCGTCAACGGGATCATCGAGAACAATCTGGTCGTCGACTCGATCGGCTACTGCATTCAGATCAAGCATCAGCTGGTCTGGGCCAGCGTCCCTTCGGGCATGCCCACGGGCAAGACGACGACGATCATCCGCAACAACGTCTTCGCGAAATCTGCTACCAGCTCGACCGGCGCCAATGCACGGCCCAACCTGCTGGTGGGTGATTGCCCGCCAAGCGGGCCCGGCTCGACCAATGGTGTTGCCATTTACGGCAACTTCTTCCACCGCAACCCGACCGAATCGCTCTTCCAGGGCGAAGGCAACATCGCCTTCTACAGCAACGTGATGGTGGCTGACGATGCTGCCGTGCGCGTGCAGACGCACAACGGCTCGGTGCGGGACGTTCAGATCTTCAGCAACACCGTCATCAGCAGCGGCAATTCGTCGGCCATCTCGGTGTCGGGCGGTGTGGCCGGCACGACGCAGAAAGTGCTCGGCAATGCCGTCTTTACCGCGGGAACACCGATTTCGGTGAGCGGAAGCGGTGCGACTGCATCGCAGAACGTCGGTGACACGTTCGCCAACGCAGCAACCTATTTCGTCAATCCAGCGGGTGGTCTCGGCTCCCTGGATCTCTTTCCGAAGACAGACAGTGCGCTCAAACAGGCGGCATCGCCCCTGGTGACGACCGGACTCAATGGGCTTCCCGATTGGAGCGTCGACTTCAATCGGAGTGCGCGCGACATGACCTATCGCGGCGCGTACAGCGGCGAAGGCACGAATCCAGGTTGGCGACTGGTGCTGGACTTCAAGGCCTGAGCCGAGCGGCGACCGTCACTGCGGTGGCAGTCGATCCACCGCGTCGGTCACGATGCCGTCGATGCCGAGCGAGCGCAACGACTGCGCCCTCGCCGCGTCGTTCACCGTGTAGACAAGGGCGCGCCGGCCCGCACCATGGATCCGTGCGATGAGCTCGGCGTCCATCAGCTGGTGGTTCGTGATCACCGCCACGCAGCCGAGCGAATCCGCCATCTCCAGGCAACCTGGCCACAGCGTGTCGAGCAACAGCGCGCGCGGCAGTTCGGGCGCGCTGTTGCGGGCACCCGCCAGCGACTCCGGGCGGAACGAACTCAACAGCGGTGGTGTGCCGCGCCAGAGCTTGCGCACCCACTCGCCGACCGCGCGGCCGGTGTCGTGCTCGGCGCCGGGTGTCGGCTTGATCTCGAGGTCGAGCGCGAAGCCGTTGCGCAGGCAGTACGCGGCAATCGCCTCGAAGCTGGCCAGCGGCTCACCGGCGTAGGCGGCACTGTGCCAGCTGCCGGCGTCGAGCCGTGACAACGCAGTCCACGGCTGATCGCCGGCGCGGCCCTGGCCGTTCGTCGTGCGCTCCAGTGTGTCGTCGTGCAGCAGGAAGGGCACGCCGTCGGCTGACAGCTTGACGTCGCACTCGAATGCGCGATAGCCATGCGAGGCGCCGAGCCGAAAGGCGGCCAGCGTGTTTTCCGGCGCCAGCTTGCCGGCACCGCGGTGCGCGATCCACAGCGGGTAGGGCCAGTCGCTCATCGATCAGCCCACGCGTTTTCCGCTGGCGGCATCGAACCAGTGGATCCGAGCAGCCGGCGCGTCGATGCGCACCTGGCTGCCTACCGACGGCGGTGTCAGCGTGCCTTCGATGCGCAGCGTGAAGAGCGCGCCGCCGACGTGGCCGTAGACCAGCCGCTCGGCGCCCAGCATCTCGATCACTTCGACGGTGAGCGTCCAGGCGCCCTGGTCCGCCAGCTGCGCATGCTCGGGGCGCACGCCGAGGATCAGCTCGCCGTCACGCGGCGCGGCCACCGGCAGCGGCCAGACCTGGCCGTCGATCTCGAAACGGTTGCCCTGGGCCCGGCCCTTCAGCAGGTTCATCGGCGGCGAGCCGATGAAGCCGGCGACGAAGGTGGAGGCCGGCCGGGCATACACGTCTTCCGGCGTGCCGATCTGTTCCATCACGCCGGCGTTCATGACGATCATGCGCTCGGCGAGCGTCATCGCCTCGACCTGGTCGTGGGTGACGAAGAGCGAGGTCACGCCGAGCTCGCGGTGCAGCTTCTGGATCTCGAGCCGGGTCTGCGCGCGCAGCTTCGCATCCAGGTTCGACAGCGGCTCGTCGAACAGGTACACCTTGGGCTGGCGCACGATGGCGCGGCCCATCGCCACGCGCTGGCGCTGTCCGCCCGACAGCTGGCGTGGCTTGCGGTCGAGGAAGGCGCCGATCTCCAGGATCTTCGCCGCCTTCTGCACGCGGGCCTCGATCTCGGGCGGCGGCACCTTGGCGATCTTGAGGCCGTAGGCCATGTTCTCGCGCACGCTCATGTGCGGGTACAGCGCGTAGTTCTGGAACACCATCGCGATGTCGCGGTCGGCGGGCTCGACCTGGTTGACCACCTTGCCGCCGATGGCGATGTCACCGCCCGAGATCTCCTCGAGGCCCGCCACCATGCGCAGCAGCGTGCTCTTGCCGCAGCCCGACGGGCCGACGATGACGATGAACTCGCCGTCGGCGATCTCGGCATTGACGCCGTGGATCACCTGGTTGGCGCTCGAGCCCTTGCCGTAGCGCTTGACAACGTTTCGAAGTGAGATTGCCGCCATGTCAGTTATTTTTCAGAATCGACCAGGCCCTTGACGAACTGCTTCTGCATCACCAGCACCACGATCGCGGGCGGGATCATCGCCAGGATCGCAGTGGCCATCACGATGTTCCAGTCGTTGGCGGCGTCACCGCCGGAGATCATGCGCTTGATGCCCATCACCACCGGGTACATGTCCTCGCTGGTGGTCACCAGCAGGGGCCACAGATACTGGTTCCAGCCGTAGATGAACTGGATGACGAAGAGCGCCGCGATGCTGGTGCTCGACAGCGGCAGCAGCACGTCCTTGAAGAAGCGCAGCGGGCCCGCACCGTCGACCCGCGCGGCCTCGACCAGCTCGTCCGGTACGGTCAGGAAGAACTGGCGGAACAAGAAGGTGGCGGTGGCCGAGGCGATCAGTGGCACCGTGAGGCCGGCGTAGCTGTTGAGCATGCCCAAGTCGCTCACCACCTGGTAGGTCGGCCCGATGCGCACCTCGACCGGCAGCATCAGCGTGACGAAGATGGCCCAGAAGAAGAACTCGCGTCCGGGGAAGCGGAAGTAGACGATGGCGAATGCCGAGAGCAGCGATATCGCGATCTTGCCGATCGCGATCACCAGCGCCGAGATCAGGCTCACCGTCATCATGCGGCCCACCGGCGCGGTGGAGGCCGCGCTGCCGCTGGTGCCGAAGATCGCGGCGCTGTAGTTGTCGATCAGGTGCGGCCCGGGCAGCAGCGGCATCGGCACCTGCACGATGTCCTGCGCGGTGTGGGTGCTGGCGACGAAGGTAACGTACAGCGGAAACGCGACGACGATCACGCCCAGCACCAGCACGAGGTGCGAGATGACGGTGGCGAGCGGGCGGTTTTCGACCATGGGGCCCTGCTCCTAGTAGTTGACCTTCTTCTCGACGTAGCGGAACTGCACCACCGTCAGCGCCACGACGATCACCATCAGTACCACGCTCTGCGCCGCCGATCCGCCCAGGTCCAGCGCCTTGAAGCCGTCGTAGTAGACCTTGTAGACCAGGATCGCGGTGTCCTTGCCCGGGCCGCCTTCGGTGGCGGCGTCGACGATCGCAAACGTGTCGAAGAAGGCGTAGACCACGTTGATCACCAGCAGGAAGAAGGTCGTCGGCGACAGCAGCGGGAACACGATGGTCCAGAAGCGCCGCCACGGGCCGGCACCGTCGATCGCCGCGGCCTCGATCAGGCTCTTGGGAATGCTCTGCAGACCGGCCAGGAAGAACAGGAAGTTGTAGGAGATCTGCTTCCACACCGCGGCAAAGACGATCAGCGTCATCGCCTGGTTGCCGTTCAGCAGGTGGTTCCAGTCGAACCCCAACTGGCGCAGCGCAAAGCTGACGATGCCGATCGAGGGCGCGAACATGAAGAGCCACAACACACCGGCCACCGCCGGCGCCACCGCGTACGGCCAGATGAGCAGCGTCTTGTACAGCGAGGCGCCACGCAGCACGCGGTCGGCAAAGACCGCCAGCGCCAGCGAGATCGACAGGCCCAGCCCCGCCACCAGCACCGAAAACAGCGCCGTGGTCTTGAACGAGGCGAGGTAACTCTCGTCAGCCCACAGGCGCTTGAAGTTGTCGAAGCCGACCCACTCGATGCTGGTGCCGAAGGCGTCCTGCTGCTGCAGCGACTGCACCAGCGCCTGCCCGGCCGGCCAGAAGAAGAAGACGGCGATCACGGCCACCTGGGGTGCGAGCAGCACCCAAGGCAGCCACCAGCTCTTGAAGCGGACGCGCTTCTCTACCGCCACCCTCGGCCTGCTTCCTGCGGCTTACTTGTTCGCCGCCTGGAAGCGCTCGAGCTGTTCGTTGCCGCGCTTCACCGCGGTGTCCAGCGCCTCCTTGGCTGGTTTCTTGCCGGCCCAGACCTGCTCCAGCTCCTCTTCCATGATGGCGCGGATCTGCACGAAGTTGCCCAGGCGAATGCCGCGCGACTTGTCGGTTGTCTTGCGGATCATCTGGTTCACGGCCGTGTCGGTGCCTGGGTTCTGCTTGTAGAAGCCCGACTTCTCGGTGAGCGCAAACGAGGCCAGCGTGATCGGCAGGTAGCCGGTGACCTGGTGGCTCTTCGCCTGGATCTCGGCGTTCGTGAGGTAGTTGAAGAACGTGGCCACGCCCTTGTAATCGGGCGCCTTCTTGCCGGCCATCACCCACAGCGATGCGCCGCCGATCACGGTGTTCTGCGGCGTGCCCGGCACGTCGGGGTAGTAGGGCAGCGGTGCGATGCCGAATTCGAACTTGGCGTTCTTCTTGATGCTCGCGTAGGTGCTGGAGCTGGCCGTGGCCATCGCACACTCGCCGGAGTAGAAGGGTGCGTCGCCCTTGTTGCCGCGGCCGCGGTAGTGGAACAGGCCCTGCTTGGCCATGTTGGCCAGGTTCTCGATGTGGCGCACGTGCAGCGGGCTGTTGAAGGCCAGCCGCGAGCCGGTGCCGCCGAAACCGTTGTTCTGCGTCGCGAAGAGGGTGTTGTGCCAAGTCGAGAAGCTCTCGAGCTGGGTCCATGTCTGCCAGCTGGTGGTGAAGGGGCAGGCGACTCCGCTGGCCTTGAGCTTGGCCGCAGCCAGCGTCAGTTCGGGCCAGGTGGCCGGCGGCTTGTTGGGATCGAGCCCCGCCTTCTTGAACAGATCCTTGTTGTAGTTGAGCACCGTGGTGGAGCTGTTGAGCGGGAAGCTCAGCATCTGCCCGCTGGGCGCGGTGTAGTAGCCCACCACGGCCGGGATGTAGGCCTTGGGGTCGAACTTGTAGCCGGCATCGGCGAGCACCTTGCCTACGGGCACGATGGCACCCTTGGCCGCCATCATGGTGGCCGTGCCGACCTCGAACACCTGCAGGATGTGCGGGGCGTTGCCGGCGCGGAAGGCGGCGATCGAGGCGGTCATCGACTCGTCGTAGGTGCCCTTGTAGGTGGGCACGACCTTGTAGTCCTTCTGGCTTGCATTGAAGCCGTTGGCGAGGTCGATCACCCAGTCGTTCAGGCCACCGGTCATCGAGTGCCACCACTGGATCTCTGTCTGTGCCTGCACTGGGGCCGCGACGGCCAGCGCAGCGACGGCAGCCAGGGCGGAGGTGAAGTGTCTGCGATTCATGAAGGCTCCGTTGGGGTCGATTCGGTTTGACGACCGGGGATGATGAAGCCGGTCGATGACAACCCGGTTTCTCACATGGATGGCGCGGCAGCGGCAAGGGGGAATACCCGCCGCAGCGACGGCCGCGCCACAGGGCAGCACAGCTGAAATGCTGCGCTGCGGTAACATCGCCGGCTGCCGTGCCGTGACGGGCGCCGCTTGAGATCCATCAAGGCCCGAGCGCCGGCCGCCGCACCATGAACGCACCCCCGCCGTTGCCACCTCTGGCGGCCGCCTCGTCGCAGGCCGCCGCGGGTGACGTGGCGCCGCGGCTGCGCGAGATTCCGTACAACTACACGTCGTTTGCCGATCGCGAGATCGTGATCCGCCTGCTCGGCGAGCGGGCCTGGGAGATCCTCGACCGCTTGCGCGAGGAGCGGCGCACCGGACGCTCGGCGCGCATGCTCTACGAGGTGCTGGGCGACGTCTGGGTCGTGCAGCGCAACCCCTACCTCGAAGACGACCTGATCCACGACTACAAGCGCCGGCGCATGCTGATCGAGGCGCTGGAGCATCGGCTCGGCGAGGTGCAGAAACGCCGCACACCGGACGTCGACGCACCGCGCGACGCCGCGGTCGGTGAACTGCTGGTGATGGCGCAGGCGGCCGTGCACCGGTTCGCCGAACGGTTCCGCACCGTCTACGACCTGCGGCAGCGCACGCGCCGCGTGCTGTCGCGCGTGACCGACCGGCAGAACATCAAGTTCGACGGCCTGTCGCGCGTGTCGCACGTGACCGATGCGACCGACTGGCGCGTCGAATACCCCTTCGTCGTGCTGACGCCCGACACCGAGGCCGAGATGGCGGCGCTGGTGCAGGGCTGCATCGAGCTCGGGCTGACGATCGTGCCGCGGGGTGGCGGCACCGGCTACACCGGCGGCGCGATCCCGCTCACCTGGAAGAGCGCGGTGATCAACACCGAGAAGCTCGAAGGGCTTGGCGCCGTGGAGTACCGCGCGCTGCCCGGGCTGGACCAGCCGGTGCCGACGATCTGGACCGAAGCCGGCGTCGTCACCCAGCGTGTGGCCGATGCGGCCGAGGCCGCCGGGCTGGTGTTTGCCGTCGACCCCACGTCGGCCGAGGCCAGCTGCATCGGCGGCAACATCGCGATGAACGCCGGCGGCAAGAAGGCCGTGCTGTGGGGCACCGCGCTCGACAACCTGGCCAGCTGGCGCATGGTGACGCCGCAGGGCGAGTGGCTCGAGGTCGAACGGCTGAACCACAACCTCGGCAAGATCCACGACGCCGAATTGGCGAGCTTTGAGCTGCGCTGGCTGGATGCTGGCGGGCGAACCGTGCAGCGCACCGAGCGGCTGGACATCCCTGGCGCGCGCTTCCGCAAGGAGGGTCTCGGCAAGGACGTCACCGACAAGTTCCTGTCCGGCCTGCCGGGCGTGCAGAAGGAGGGCTGCGACGGGCTCATCACGTCGGCCCGCTGGGTGCTGCATCGCCTGCCGGCGCACGTGCGCACGGTGTGCCTGGAGTTCTTTGGCAACCCGCGCGAGGCGGTGCCGGCGATCGTCGAGATCAAGGACTTTCTGTTCGAACAACAGCGGCAAGGCGGTGCCATTCTGGCCGGGCTGGAGCACCTGGACGACCGCTACCTCAAGGCCGTGGGCTACACCACTAAGAGCAAACGCAGCGTGCGCGGCCGCACCGGCGGTTTGCCGAAGATGGTGCTGATCGGCGACATCGTCGGCGACGACGACGCCGCGGTTGCGCGCGCCACCAGCGAGGTGGTGCGCCTGGCCAATGCGCGCTCCGGCGAAGGCTTCGTCGCGGTCGGTGCAGATGCGCGCCGCAAGTTCTGGCTCGACCGCAAGCGGACGGCGGCGATCGCCAAGCACACCAACGCCTTCAAGATCAACGAAGACGTGGTGATCCCGTTGCCGCGCATGGCCGAGTACACGCTGGGCATCGAGCGTTTCAACATCGAGCTGAGCCTGCGCAACAAGCTGGAGCTGCTCGACCGGCTGGAGCGCTTCTTCGCCGAAGGGGCCCTGCCGCTGGGCCGCACCGACGACGCGCGCGAGATTCCGAGCGCCGAGCTGCTGGAAGATCGCGTGGCGCAGGCGCTGGGGGCCATCCGCGAGTTGCGGTTGCTATGGCGTGGGTGGCTGGACGGCCTGGACGCACCGGCGTCACCGGGGCAGCGCACGCTGTTCGAGCAATTGCAGGACCACAGCCTGCGCGCGTCGTGGAAGACACAGCTGCTCGAGCCCCTGCGCGAGCTGTTCGAAGGCGAAGCGTTCGCACCGATCCTGGCGCAGTGCCAGCAGATCCACCGCGAGGTGCTGCACGGCCGGCTGTGGGTGGCGCTGCACATGCATGCCGGCGACGGCAACGTGCACACCAACATTCCGGTCAACAGCGACGACTACCCGATGCTGCAGACCGCGCACCAGGTGGTTGGCCGCATCATGGCGCTGGCGCGCAGCCTGGGCGGCGTGATCTCGGGCGAGCACGGCATCGGCATCACCAAGCTCGAGTTCCTGACCGACGACGAGCTGCGCGACTTTGCCGACTACAAGCAGAAGGTCGACCCGGAGGGCCGCTTCAACAAGGGCAAGCTGCTGCGTGGCGCCGGGCTCGCGCGCCTGGGCGACGACGTGCGTGCCGCCGACCTGGCCCACGCCTACACGCCGAGCTTTGGCCTGATGGGGCACGAGTCGCTGATCATGCAGCAGAGCGACATCGGCGCGATCAGCGACTCGGTGAAAGACTGCCTGCGCTGTGGCAAGTGCAAGCCGGTGTGCGCCACCCACGTGCCGCGGGCCAACCTGCTGTACAGCCCGCGCAACAAGATCCTGGCTACATCGCTGCTGATCGAGGCCTTTCTCTACGAAGAGCAGACGCGCCGCGGCGTGTCGATCCGGCACTGGGAGGAGTTCGAGGACGTCGGCGATCACTGCACCGTGTGCCACAAGTGCGCGTCGCCGTGCCCGGTGAAGATCGACTTCGGCGACGTCTCGATGAACATGCGCAACCTCTTGCGCAAGATGGGCCGCAAGCAGTTCCGCCCCGGCCAGGCCGCGGCAATGTTCATGCTCAACGCCACCAACCCGGAGACGATCCGCCTGGCGCGGCGCGCGATGGTCAACGTCGGCTTCCGCGTGCAGCGCTGGGCCACCGATGCGTTTCGCCTCGCCGGACGCCGACAGACTGCGCGGCCGCCGGCGACCGTCGGCGCACCGCCGGTGCGCGAGCAGGTGCTGCACTTCGTGAACAAGAAGCTGCCCGGCGGCCTGCCCACGCGCACCGCGCGGGCGCTGCTCGACGTGGAAGACAAGGCCTATGTGCCGATCATCCGCGACCCGGCGGCGACCACGGTCGACAGCGAGGCGGTGTTCTATTTCCCGGGCTGCGGCTCCGAGCGGCTGTTCTCGCAGGTGGGCCTGGCCACGCAGGCGATGCTGTGGCAAGTGGGCGTGCAGACGGTGCTGCCACCGGGCTACCTGTGCTGCGGCTATCCGCAGCGCGGGGCAGGGCAGTTCGACCGGGCCGAGAAGACCATCACCGACAACCGCGTGCTGTTTCACCGCGTGGCCAACACGCTGAACTACCTGGACATCAAGACCGTGGTGGTGAGCTGCGGTACCTGCTTCGACCAGCTGCAGGGCTACAAATTCGACGAGATCTTTCCGGGGTCACGCATCGTC
>CALMQI010000437.1 GCA_937871935.1 uncultured Burkholderiales bacterium | reverse complement strand
AGTGAACGTGGCAACCCCGTCGGTGCAGCTGGCGGTGTAGTCGATGATCGGGCTGCCGCCGCTGATGGCGGGCGCCGTGAAGCACGGCCTGCACGCGCTGCCCTGGCGCGAGCCGCTGCCCGCCTCGCTCGAGGACGAAGCCGCCTGGATCGAACACTACCGGCAGATGTTGAGCGCGCGTCTCGATCGCCTCGAGGCGTTTCTTGAAAAGACAAAGGGAAAATCATGACGATACTGAAGGAGCCCGCCGTGAAAGCCATCACCACCACGCCCAGTGACCGAGAAATCCGCATGGAACGCACTTTCAACGCCCCGCGCGCGCGGGTGTGGAAGGCGATGACGACGCCCGAACTGATTGCGCAGTGGTGGGGGCGCGGCAACAAGCTGGTGATCGAGCGCTACGAGCCGGTGCGCGGCGGGCACTGGCGCTTCGTGGAACACAGCGATCATGGCGAGCACGGTTTTGAAGGCCGCTTCCGGGAGATTTCACCGATCGAGCGCCTGGTGCAGACGTTCGAGTGGGACGGGATGCCGGGCCACGTGGTGATCGAGACCGTGACGCTCGACGATCTCGGCGATGTTGCCGGCCGCATCGTAGGTATAGTGCAGTTGCTGCACCACGCGGTCATCGCTCAGGTTCGAGCGAAAGCCAGGGAACAGCAGATCAGTTGCCGGGCGCGTCGTGCGCAACTGCATGAGCCGAAATGTCCGTGGATCATAGGCATACCGGGTTTCGGTGCCGTTGCCATGGCGCAAGCGCGTACGCTGGCCTTTGGCGTTGTAGGTAATCCCATGGACGGCTCGCCACGTTTTTGTTCCTGGCGTAGGTTCCCCGTTATTCCAGCTCGCACCGATGCTCAGGTCCTCGGCTGTCAGCGCCCCCCGCTCGTTATAGACTGGTGTGTAGACGGCAACATGCTGCGGGTTCCGGTGCCAATTGGCCAACCGCGTCATGCGCCCGAGGGCATCGTGCTCTGTGAATCGTGTGAAGGTCTCGGCTTCGAGCTGTGCTTCTCGCGCGGCTTCGTCTCCACCCCAGTCGATGGTGCGCTCGGTAGTGTGGCGAGCCAAGCGGCGCTGTTCATGCTGCACCTTACCGGTGAAGCTGAGGCGCAGCAATTTCATGCGACCGCTCGAGTCGTCATGGCGGATGGCCTGGCCGATGAGGTTGCGGGCGCGGGCGTCGTCGAGGTCGATGCCTGCGTCAACATCGGCCATATCGCGGTAGTCGAAGCGTTCCACAACGGCAGCCGGGGCCGTACCCAAGCGCAGCCATTGGCGCAGCGGCCGGTGCAACAGGTCATACTCTGTGTGGGCCAGGCGCGTTTCCGCGTGCTTCTGCCCTTCGGCACCCAGCACATCATTGACATCCCACGCCAGCATCGGCTTACCTGCCGCATCGTTGAGCGACCAGCGGTCGCCAGCGTCCATGCTGTGCTGGAACAGTAGATTGCCGGCGATGTCGTAGGTGGGCACGCTGCCTGGCGACAGGGCTTCGGTTGCATCGCTGTCGGGCTTGGGCGGGTGGATGTACTGCATCACCAGGTTGCCGCGCGCATCGCGCACCCAGAGGGGCTTGCCTTCGGCGTCCAGCTTGGTGTGAGTAAGCTGGCGCTCATCCAACCATGGGCGGTCGATCAACGGGATATTGCTGAATTCTGGGGCATTGCTGGGGCTGCGGTTATGGGCAATGGCGATGACGTCACGGCCCAGGCTGTCGAGCACAGTAAGCCCTGGTGTGTTGGCGTGTAAGGCGCTTACGCTAGCGGCGCGTCGGTCTTCGGTGCGTGCTCCAGCAGCCATGCGCTCCGCATACCATGCGCTTTCCAGTACGGTGTCGCCGGCGTCGAACTGCCGCGCATGCCAGGGTGAGAACTCGGCGCGGCTCACGGTACCGTCGGGCGCGTCGGTGCGTACCACACGACCGACTGCATCGTAATAGATAATGGGCGTGACACCTTCTTCGCGCGGCAGTTCGCAGCCGAAGCGTTCGCTGAAGAAGGGCTCATACTGCTTGACCGGCTTGCCTTTGTTGTTGAGCACCGTCAGACCGTTGACGATCCAGCGCAGCGGCCCACCCTCCGTCTCCGGCTCGGCCTGTAGTTTCTTCATCAGCACGTTGCCGCTGCCGTCGGAGCATTCGAGTGCGACCTGTAGCGGACTAGTCTCACCACCCGGTTGGCTGGCGTGCACTTCACGCGCGATGCCGCAGGCCATGGCCGGGCGGGTGGCCCAGGCGGTGACCGTGCCATCCGCCGCACGGGTTTCACCAAAATGGTAGACGAAGCGGCTGCTGGAGCGGGCCAGCCAGGTACGGGCCTGCGCTTCGTTCAGCGTGGTGGCGGTGCAGAAGGCTTGCACTTCTTCCACGCGGGGATTGCGCAAGGCGGGGTCGGCCTGGAAGGCTGCGAGGTCGTCACCTTCCCATGCGCTGCCGCGAGCCTTGCCCTTGATCGCCACGGCAACTACCTGGCCGAGGATGTCGAGACAGGCTTCGGTCTGGTTGCCGTTGGCATCGATCGTCTCCACCGGCATCAGCGCACGGTGGTCGAAGCGCAACACCTCGGTGCGGTTGTGGAGGGCGTCGGTCGTGCTGCGCACGAACAGATCCAACGGGTCGAATTCGAGTGTGGTCGTGGCGCCGAACGGATCGGTGTAGCGCTCGGACAGATAAAAATGCTGCGCCGCGTCGGCAGCAAAACCGGCGATGCCGGAGCGCATCCAATATTCGCCGGTGGCAGGGTCGTGTTGGTAGCCGCTCCGTAGTGAGTCGTCGAGCAGGCTGCGAGCTGTGACGCCGGGGCGCAACTCCCACGCCAACATGTCGGTGGGTAGAGCGGTGCTGCTCACCGTAGCCTGAAACACGGCGGCCAACAAGTCGTTGGTGAGCGCGAGTTTGTAGTCCTCGTACTTCAAGCCGCGCGGGCCATGCTGGCCGAAGGGCAACGGCCTGAGAGGCGCTGCGCTGTCGTCGGCGTCATCGAAGAACAGTGTGCGAACGTGCTCGACAAGGCGCCGCTGCCGTGTTGCGCCATCGAGCAGGCGTTGGTAAGGCAGCCGGGTCACATCCACAGGCGACACGGACTCGTCCAATGGTGGATAGTCGTCACTCAAGCGCAGTGCAGCAAAGTCTTGAGGCTGAAAGTAGAAGCCTGCCGTAGGCCAGATGCCGGCGAGTTCGACGCTGCGTACTTCGCACGGTACACGCAGGCGGTGGTGGAGCAACACGGTATCTGTGGCGGCAGGGAGCAGCACATCGGACGTACAACGAGTTTCGGTGTACGCCAGGTGCTGTTCGGCTTGCACGGCGCCGATGCGGCGGAGGGCGATTGGGTCGAGTGCATCATCCTCGTGGGCTCGAATCCGCCGGTAACCGACCGCCACGGTTTGTAACGGCTGGCCGAGATCGTCCACCCGTAGCGTGAGGGTGTGGGCAATGCGTGGGTCGGCCTGAACGATATCGCCTGGATCAGGCAGCGGCTGCTCATATTGGTAGGTGAGCGCCTCGCTTTCGGTGACGAGGAAGACCGCGTGCCGGTTGGTGCCGCGCGGCTGCAGGCGCTGGATGCGGCAATTGTGCGTGGCGGCGGAGAAGATGCGCACGAAGCGGTGTTGTGGCGACACAGCCATGAGCGCGTCGATATCAAGTTCGTAGATCTCCTGTCGTAGCGTCATTCCCTTGCACGCACGTAGGGCTTCGCGCCACTCGTCAGCATCGAGACCCTCGTCGAGTTGCGGCTCGGGCAGTGCACGCTCCTGAAAGTCGCCTTCCAGCCGGTATCGCGACGGAAAGTATTCGCGCTCGTATTGTGAGAGGAC
>CALMQI010000436.1 GCA_937871935.1 uncultured Burkholderiales bacterium | reverse complement strand
GGCAGAAACAGGACACTAAAGCGTGAACTCTGAATAACTTCCGAAATACGCGAACTTCTTTTGAGTTTCCGGTAAGGCTGCCTATCGGCCATCCTAAACCACATCCTCACAAGAGATAGAAATTTCTTCGCAAAATCCCGAAACTCAACCGTCAACGCCTCAGATGAACATTGTTGTTTTTCTACGCTTTTGTTTAAAGGCGTTTTTACCCATTTCACAGTTCAAAAAAACCAACCGACCCGTCAGGGTCAAGGAGAATTAAAATGGCAGAAAAGAAAAAGGCATCCGATGGTGGAGGCCGTTATCAACTAGCGCTCGCCGGCCTGAAGGCCGACGTGCTGAGCGGTGGCCTCACGATGGGCGGTGGTCTGCTCGCCGGCGGGCTGCTCGGCGCGCTTGGTGGCGCCGGCCTGGCGCGCGGCATCAACGTCATCCGCGGCGGCGGCCCGCCCTGGGTCGGCTGGAGTGCCGAGGCGATGGGCCCGCTGGTCGAGTCGGCGCTGTTGCGCTACCTGGCCGTCGCGCACTTCGGCCGCGGGCGCGGCGAATGGGCCGAGGGCGAGGCGCCGATGCACTGGCGCGACGTGGTCACCGCCGCGCTGGCGCCGCGCCAGGCCGCGCTGCAGGCCCTGTGGCTGTCGCGCAGCGCCCGGCTCGACGCGCCCGACGAACGCGAGCGCCTGTTCGAGGCCTTGCACCCGCTGCTGCGCGACGCCGCCTGCGACGTGCTGCAGGCGCTCTACCCGGATGACTGGCCCGCGGTGGCCGCGCCGGCCGCGGCGGCGCCGGTGCCGGTAGCGCCGCCAGCGCCGCCAGCGCCGCCTGTTGCGCCCGCTGCACCGGCCGGCGAAGGCTAGCGCCGCGGTTCGCGGGGTCAGCCGTCGGCGCGCGGCCCGGCGCGACAATGCGGCCACCTTCGGCGGAGATCCCCATGCTGTTGAGCGATGACCATCTTGCGGTGCAGGACGCCGTGCGCACCTTCGTGCAGGAACGCATCGCGCCGAACGCCGCACGCTGGGACAAGGAACACCACTTCCCGCAGGCCGAGCTGCGCGGCCTGGCCGAGCTCGGCTGCTACGGTGTGGCGGTGCCCACCGAGCACGACGGCGCCGGGCTCGACTACCTGGCGCTGGCCATCATCCTCGAGGAGATCGCCGCCGGCGACGGCGCGACCAGCACCATCGTCAGCGTCAACAACTGCCCCGTCTGCTCGATCCTGCTGGGCTTCGGCAATGACGAGCAGAAAGCGCGCTTCCTCAAGCCGCTGGCGCGCGGCGACATGCTGGGCGCGTTCTGCCTGACCGAACCGCACGTCGGCTCCGAGGCCGGTGGCCTGAAGACCACCGCTGCGCGTGACGGCGACCACTACGTGCTCAATGGCGTCAAGCAGTTCATCACCAGCGGCAAGCACGGCGACCTGGCCGTCGTGATGGCGGTGACCGACAAGGCCGCCGGCAAGAAGGGCATCAGCGCGTTCCTGGTGCCCACGTCGAGTCCGGGTTATGTGGTGGCGCGGCTTGAGGACAAGATGGGCCAGCACGCCAGCGACACCGCGCAGATCGTGTTCGACGACTGCCGCGTGCCGGCTGCCAATCGGCTAGCCGACGAAGGCATGGGCCTGCGCATCGCGCTGTCGGGCCTGGAGGGTGGGCGCATCGGCATCGCCAGCCAGGCGGTGGGCATGGCCCGCGCCGCGTTCGACGCGGCACTCGCCTACGCCAAGGAGCGCCGCGCCTTCGGCCAGCCGATCTTCGAACACCAGGCGGTGCAGTTCAAGCTGGCCGACATGGCCACGCAGATCGAGGCCGCGCGCCAGCTGATCTGGCACGCCGCGTCGCTCAAGGACGCCGGGCGACCGTGCCTCAAGGAAGCCGCGATGGCCAAGCTCAACGCCAGCGAGATGGCCGAGCGCGTGTGCTCGGCGGCGATCCAGGTCTTCGGCGGCTACGGTTATGTGAGCGACTTCCCGGTCGAGCGCATCTACCGCGACGTGCGCGTGTGCCAGATCTACGAGGGCACGAGCGAGGTGCAGAAGATCCTGATCGGGCGGGCGCTATGACCCCCCATAGCGAAGAGCAGCGTGCCGGCGTCGAGATCGGCATTCTTTCGGACCCTGCGACCTAGAGCGTCAGCTGCGCGGCAGGTACAACGCGTCGCTGTAGGTGGCGAGCCACTGCGGCCGGTAGGCGACGAAGATCGACACCAGCATGCCGCTGACGATGGCTTCGCCCCAGGCGGCCAGGCCGCGGCCGATCAGCAGGTCGTCCGTGCTCAGTCCCGCACTGGCGCCGGTGTGCGCGAGGGCCAGCCAGCCGGCCGCCGCGGTGGCGAGCAGCGTGCCGAAGAAGCCGCGCGCGAAGATGTAGACGAACAGGTGATGCGGCAGCCAGCGCCGGACCACGGCGCCGAGCGCCAGCGCGAAGGTGGCTGGCACGACGCCCAGCCAGGCCAGCCGGTGCAGCGCCTGCAGCGCATCCAGCGGGCCGAGCACCACGGTGGCGAGCGCCGTGCCCAGCAGCGCCAGCACGGCCAGCGGCCAGCCGCACATCAGCACCAGCAGGCTCGCGCCCGACAGCGGCTGCACGACGGCCGAGTGTGCGTGCAAGTCGGCGCTCCACAGCAGCGGCAGCAGCGCCCACCAGCCGATCCAGGCCCAGGCCGGCCCGCGCGCGCCGAGCACACGCCAGGGTCGCAGGGTCAGCGCCGCCAGCGTGGCCAGGCCGGCGAGCGCGGCGTCGAGTCCCATCGCGGCATTGTCCGGGCGCGCAGGCGGTGCGCAGATGACCTTTCGCAACCGCCACATCAGACTCCTGCCGAATGACGCGAGCGGCTTGCGCAGTCAACCCGATGGACTTCGCTGCGTGGCGGCGGTAGCGTGAGCACGACCATGAAACCACCGGTCCAGTTCTGGTTCGACTTCTCGTCGCCTTACTCGTACATCGCCTCCGAGTGGATCGAGGCGCTGGCCGCGCGCCATGGCCGCACGGTGCAGTGGCAGGCGATCCTGCTCGGCGTGACTTTCCAGGCCGCCGAGCTGCGCAGTCCGGTGTCCTACCCGATCAAGCGCGAGTACAGCCTGCGTGACTTCGCGCGCTCGGCGCGCTTCGAGGGCGTGCCGTTCCGCCAGCCCGAGCCGTTTCCGATCCCGACACAGAACGCTGCGCGTGTGTTCTGGTGGTTGGCCGACACGCGCGGCATGGACGCCGCCGCGGCCTGGGCGCGCGCCGGCTTGCGCGCCTTCTTCACCCGCAGCGTAGCGCTGGACGACGCCGCGGCATTGAAGCGCCTGGCCGCGGAGTCGGGGCTCGACGCCGACGAGGCCGAGCGTGTCTGGAACAACCCGGCCTGGAAGGACCGCCTCAAACGCGCCAACGAGGCTGCGGTGGCCACCGGCGTGTTCGGGGCGCCGTTCTTCGTGGTCGACGGCGAGCCGTTCTGGGGCAACGACCGCAAGGCGCAGATCGAACGCTGGCTGGCGCAGGGACCCTTCTAGTACCCTGTCACCGTGCGCCCTGCGTCCGCCGGTGCGCCTGTGCACGTAAGTCGTCCCGTGAACGAACGTCAACCCGAACTCGCCCATCTGCTCGGCCGCGTGGCGTTGCGCGACGCCGCGGCGTTCCGGGTGCTCTACCAGCGCACGTCGGCGCACCTGCTCGGCCTGGCGATGGGCATCGTCGGGCGCCAGGACCGGGCCGAGGACGTGCTGCAGGAAGCCTTCATGAACGTCTGGTACGGGGCGGCGGGCTACCGTGCCGACGTGGCCAGCCCGATGACCTGGCTGATCAACGTCGTGCGCAACAAGGCGATCGACAAGTTGCGGGTCGGCAAGGCCGAACGTGCGGCCACCGTGCCGCTCGACGACGAGGCGATGGCACTGCCCGACGCACCCGAGCGGCAGCCGCAGGCCTTGATCGACGAGAGCCTGAAGCGCGCCCGCATTGACGCCTGCATGGCCGACCTGGGTGCGGCGCAGCGACAGGCCATCGCGCTGGCCTACTACCAGGGCCTCGTGCACACCGAGATCGCCGAGGCCCTGGGCGCGCCGCTGGGCACCGTGAAGGCCTGGGTGCGGCGCGGCCTGGACCGCCTGAAGAGCTGCCTCGAGCAGGCCGGGTTGAGCGCCGCATGAACCTGCTGCATCCACCCCGCCTGGACGCGCTGGCGCGTGACTATGCCCTCGGCACGATGACCGGCGGCGCGCGCCGGCGTTTCGAGCAGTTGCTGCGCCATAGCCGGGCGGCCGAGATGGCGGTGCTGTCGTGGCAGGGCCACCTGGCGACGCTGGCCGCAACGGTGCCCCCGCTGACGCCACGCGACCAGGTCTGGGCCGGGCTCGAGCAGCGCCTGTTTCCGGCGGAGCCGGCGACGTCGCGCCCGTCGTGGTGGCGCATGTTGTGGTCCGGCCGCTCGCTCGGCGGAGCATTGGCCGGTGTGCTGCTGGCCGTGGCGGTGGTTCGCGAGCAGCCGGGCTGGGTCGACCTGGAGCCGGTGCACGAGTCGCTGCCCGCCAGCTACGTGGGCCTGCTGCATGACGGCAGCGGCAAGCCGACGCTGCTGGCGAGTTCGCGCCGACATGGCAGGGCGCTGACGGTGAAGATGCTGCAGCCGCTGGCCATCCCGGTCGGCCGCGTGGCCGTGTTGTGGGCGCTGCCCCGGCAGGGCGGCGCGCCCTTCGCGGTCGGCGTCGTGCCGGCGCAGGGCAGCGCCACGCTGGCGCTGCCCGACAGCGCCGAGAAGCTGTTCTTCGGCGTGTCGCGGCTGGGCGTGAGCCTCGAGGCTGGGCCCGGCTCGGCCCAGCCGAGCGGCGAGTTCGTGCTCAGCGGCGACTGCGTCAAGCTCTGGTAGAAGTTTTTGGCAGGCCATGCGTCCGCCGCGGACGCCGCCCTCGTAAGTGGTCGCAGGACATCGATTGTGCTGTCCGCCCACCCACAGGAGCCGCCATGAAGAACCTTGCCACTCTCACCCTCTGCGCCCTGCTCGCGCTGCTGTCCGGCGTCGCGCAGATCGCGCTGGCCGCCGACAGCGTGACGCCCGCCGCCGCGCCGGTCGTCAGCGACCCGCTGGCCGGCGCCCGTGCGCTGATCGCCGACAACAAGTGGGTCGCCGCGATCAAGGAGCTGGAGCGCGTGAACCTGCCGCGCAGCGCCGACTGGAACAACCTGATGGGCTACAGCCATCGCAAGGCCAGGACGCCCGATCTGGCTGCCGCCGAGCGCTACTACGACACCGCGCTGCGCCTGGACCCCAAGCACCGCGGCGCGCTCGAGTACTCCGGCGAGCTGTACCTGCAGCTCGGCGACCTGCCGCGCGCCGAGCAGCGCCTGGCCATGCTCGAGCAGGCCTGCGGCAAGGGCTGCGAGGAAACCCGCGAACTCGACGCCGCAGTGACGGCGTTCAGGGCCAACGGTAACCGGTACGTGGCGAAGAACTGAGAGCGCAGGCAACGGGCCGCCGGTGCTCACCGGCTCGTTGCCGCGAGCGAGAGTGAAGCCGGGTGGCGACCGCGCCAGGCCCGCGCGGGCTAGGACGATTCGTGCCCACTGTCGCGCCCGTGCAGATGCTCGCGCACCGCCACGTCGTCGTAGGACAGGCACCAGCGGGCGGGGCAGTATCGATCTCTGACGAACGATGCAAAATGACCCGCACGCGGCAGCTCGAGCGTTGTGCCATGGGCATGTGGTGCGCCAGGGGCTTGCCCGGGGCCGCTTGAGGAGATCTGGATGCGAAAGACGGTGAAGTCGATGGTCGACGAGGCGATGGCCGCGATCACCACGCACAGCGTGGACCAGGCCCTCGTGCTGCACGGCCGCGACGACGTGCAGTTCATCGACCTGCGCGACGTGCGCGAGCTCGACCACGAGGGCGTGATTCCTGGCGCATTTCACGCACCGCGCGGCATGTTGGAGTTCTGGGTCGACCCCGAGTCGCCGTACCACAAGCCGGTGTTCGCGCGGCCGGACACGCAGTACGTGTTGTTCTGCGCCGCCGGCTGGCGCTCCGCGCTGGCCACCAAGACGCTGCAGGAGATGGGCCTGGAGAACGTGGCCCACATCGAGGGGGGCTTCACGGCATGGAAGAGCGCCGGCGGCCCGGTGGCCGAGAAGCCGAAGAAGACGGCCAAGCCCGCCTGACGCTCGCCCTGCGATGGAGCTGCTGCACTACCTGCGCCTCCAGGCACGCGCCAATCGCCTGGCCAACCACCGCCTGCACGCGGCGATGGCGCCGCTGACGCGCGAGGACTTTCATGCGCCACGCACGAGCTTCTTCCCGAGCCTGGCGCAGACGCTGAGCCACATCCTCGCGGTCGACCTGTACTACATCGGCGCGTTGCATCGCGAGCGAGGGCTGCGGGCCGCCTACGCCGCCTTCGTACCGGCCGACGGCGTGGCCACGCTGGCCGCGCGCCAGGCCGCCAGCGACGAGCGCTTGATCGCCTGGTGCGATGCGGCCGATGCTGCCGCGCTTGATGCCATGGTCGACATGGAGCGCGCCGACCACGTGCAACGCGATCGCGCCGGCCATGTGCTCGCGCACCTGCTGAACCACCAGGTGCACCACCGTGGACAGGCACACGCGATGCTCGCCGGCACTTCAGTGAAGCTGCCGCAGCTCGATGAGTTCATGATGCCGAGCGAGGCGCATCTGCGCGAGACCGACATGGCCGCGCTCGGCTGGCAGGAGGCGGCGGTCTACAGCCTGCGGCCTTGACGTGCGAACGCCGCCCTTGAGTCGCGGGCCTCTTCATCCATTCGCCCGCCCTCGACCAGTGCAAGGGTTGGTACAAGGCTGGCGCCAGGGTCTGAACCAACCTGCAGGACTGATCGACCGCGCCGATGAGGTCATTGCCTGGCGCGTGATCGACGTCAAGGTGCCGCAGGCGCGCGAGCGCACAGTGGACACACAGGACGATTCATGCAGATCAAAGTTTTAGGTTCGGGCTGCAGCAAGTGCCGCAGCACGATCGGCATCATCGAACGTGCGGCCCACGAGGCGGGCGTCGAGGTCAAGATCGTCAAGGTCGAGAATGCCGACGAGATCCGAGCCTTCGGCGTGCATGCCACGCCGGCCGTCGTCATCGAAGGCCAGGTAGTGCACAGCGCAGGCATCCCTTCGCATGAAGTGGTGCAGGCGTGGTTCAAGCCCGCCAGCGTCGGGTTCATCGATCACCCGACCCGCCATCTCTTCTTCACGGGCAAGGGCGGCGTCGGTAAGACCTCGCTGTCCACGGCCGCCGCGCTGACGCTGGCCGACGCCGGCAAGAAGGCGCTGCTCGTCAGCACCGATGCCGCCTCGAA
>CALMQI010000435.1 GCA_937871935.1 uncultured Burkholderiales bacterium | reverse complement strand
TTCACCTTGAGCGCCGCACCGGCGGCCTGTCGCGGATCATTTCGCGCGGCACCGCTGGCGTTGACACCGTCCTGCGCTTCTCGCTCTTCAACACCTTTCCGACGGCTCTCGAAATTGCCCTGGTGGCCGGAGCCCTCACCTGGTCCTTCGGCTGGATTTACGCCGCTGTCATTTTGGGCACGGTGGTTTTCTATCTCTGGTTCACCTACGCCGCCACCGAATGGCGCATCAGCATCCGGCGCGACATGAACGAAGCCGATACGGATGCCAATACCAAGGCCATCGACAGCCTGCTGAATTTCGAAACCGTGAAATATTTCGGCAATGAGGAGCACGAAGCCGCCCGCTTTGACGTATCCATGCTGCAATATGAAAAGGCCGCGGTGAAAACCTGGGTGTCACTCGCGGTCCTGAACGCGGGCCAAACCGTCATCTTTGCCACCGGCCTCACCATTGTCATGGCCATGTCGGCCTACGCCATCACCAAGGGCCAGGCCACCATCGGCGACTTCGTGATGATCAATGCCCTGATGGTGCAGCTCTACATGCCGTTGAATTTCATCGGCTCCTCCTACCGCGAAATCAAGCAGGCCTTGATCGACATGGAGCGTATGTTCGGCTTGATGGAGGAGCATCGCGAAGTGGATGATGCTCCGGATGCGCAGGATGTGCCGGAAGGGCCGGCAACCGTGCAGTTCGATGCCGTTGATTTCAGCTATGACCCGCGGCGGCAGATTCTCCACGGCATGACGTTCGAAATCCCGCCGGCGGCCAAGATTGCCGTGGTGGGCGCCAGCGGCGCCGGAAAATCGACGCTGCTCAACATCATCGCCGGGCTGGAAACCCTATCGGAAGGCGGCGTGATCCTGAATGGACGCGAGGTGTCCGGCCCTGGATTGGACCGGATGGTGGTGTTCCAGAACTTCGCCCTCATGCCCTGGATGACGGTCTTCGAGAACATCGCACTGGCTGTCCGGTCGGCCTACCCGGATTGGGAACAAGCACAGGTGGTGGCGCATGTGCATAAGTACATTGCGTTGGTCGGACTAAAGGGAGCGGAGGGTAAGCGGCCGATCGCCTTATCGGGAGGCATGAAACAACGGGTCGGCATCGCACGCGCGTTTGCCGGGTCGCCGCGCGTCGTCTGCCTCGACGAACCTGCAGCCGGCCTCGACACGTCTGAAACGCACGAGCTGGGAATGCAGCTGCGCGGGCTCACGTCTGGCGGAACGCCGATGTTGCTCATCGACCACGACATCGGTTTTGTGTTCGGCACCTGTGATCACGTCGTCGTGGTCGAGTTCGGCCTGGTCATCGCCGAGGGACCGCCGCACGAGATCTACGCGAATGAACGGGTGATCGAGGCCTACCTGGGATCATCGGCGCTTCCACACGGCGATCCAGGAGGGCCGAGATGACCACGTCTGGGCTCTCGATCGACAGGCTCGCTGCGGGGTACGACAACGGTCCCGTCTTGCACGGAGTCTCGTTGCACGTGGGGCCTGGTGAAGTCGTGGCAATGCTGGGACCGAACGGTGCCGGCAAGACGACGTTGTTCAACTGCATGAGCCGGCTGTACCAGTACCAGTCGGGCGACATCGTGCTCGAGGGTCGCTCGTTGACCGACGTGCCGATCCATCGCATTGCCGGGCTCGGCCTCGGGCGCACGTTCCAGAACCTGGCGATGTTTCGCACGCTGACGGTGACCGACAACGTGATGGTCGGCGCCCATGCCCGCTCTGCCGCCGGCTTCGCGGCCAGCGCTCTGCGCCTGCCGTCGGTAGGCGCCGAGGAGAAGCGGCTGCGCGAACGTGCGCACGAGATCATGGACCATCTCGGCCTGCTGCCGTTCGCCGACCGGCCGGCGGGCGACCTGCCGTTCGCGACGCAGAAGCGCGTCGAGCTCGGCCGGGCGCTGGCCGCCGAGCCGAAGCTGCTGATGCTCGACGAGCCGGCGGCCGGCCTGAATCACGAAGAGCTGGCCGCGCTCGACGACGTCATCCGCGACATCCGCGACCGCCTGCGCATCACGGTGCTGCTGGTGGAGCACCACATGAGCCTGGTGATGAGCCTGTCGGACCACATCGTCGTGCTCAACTTCGGTCGCAAGATCGCCGAAGGCACGCCGGCGCAGATCCAGGATCACCCCGACGTGATCGAGGCCTATCTGGGAGCGGGCGCACATGCCTAGCCTGCTCGAGGTGAACGGCCTGACGGCCGCCTACGGCGCCACCGAGGTGCTGCACGGCATCAGCTTCACCCTCGAGGCCGGCCGCATCACCGCCGTGCTGGGCGCCAACGGAGCCGGCAAGACAACCACACTGCGCGCGCTGTGCCAGATGGTGCGCGCCGGCGGCAGCGCGCTGTTCGAGGGCCGGCAGCTGGTGGGCCGCGCCACCGAGGAAGTGGTACGACTGGGCATCGCGCACGTGCCCGACGGCCGCGGCACCTTTACCGCTCTGTCGGTGGCCGAGAACCTGCGCCTGGGCGCGCATGTGCGGCGCGACAAGGACCGCGTCGCCGACGACGTGGAGAAGATGTATGCGCGTTTTCCGCGGCTCGGCGAGCGGCGACACCAGCAGGCCGGCACGCTGTCGGGCGGCGAGCAGCAGATGCTCGCGATCAGCCGGGCACTGATGCTGCGACCGAAGCTGCTGCTGCTCGACGAACCTTCGTTCGGGCTGGCGCCGAAGATCGTCGCCGAGATCTTTCGCATCCTGCGTGGCATCAACGCCGACGACGGCGTCAGCATGCTGCTGGTGGAACAGAACGCGAGGCTCGCACTCGAACTCGCCGACCGTGCCTATCTGCTCGAGACCGGTCGCGTGGCGCTGTCGGGCACCAGCGCCGAGCTGATGGCCGACGAGTCGGTCCGCCGCTCGTACCTCGGAGTGTGATCACGATGGAAGCGCTGCTGCACCAGATCTTCTCCGGCCTCGCCAACGGCTGCATCTACGGCTCGATCGCGCTGGCGCTGGTGATGATCTACCAGGCCACCCACCATCTCAACTTCGCCCAGGGCGAGATGGCCACGTTCAGCACCTTCATCGCCTGGGCATTGATCCAGCAGGGCATGCCCTACTGGGTGGCCTTCGTGCTCACGTTCGGCATCTCGTTCACGGGCGGCCTGCTCGTCCAGCGCTTGATCCTGCGGCCGTTCGAGCGCGCGCCGGTACTGACCAACGTGAACGTCTTCATCGGCCTGCTGCTGATCTTCAATGCGCTGTCGGGCTGGATCTTCGACCACACGGTGAAGTCGTTCCCGAGCCCGTTCCCGCAGGAGTCGGCGATGAAGACCGCATTCTTCTCCGCCCACGAATTGGGCTCGTTCCTGGTCATGCTGGGCGTGCTGGTCACGTTGTACGCGTTCTTCCGCTTCACGCCGATCGGGCTGGCGATGCGCGCGGCCGCGCAGAACCCCGACTCGGCGCGGCTGGTGGGCATACGGGTATCGTGGATGCTCGCCATGGGCTGGGGTCTTGCCGCCGGCATCGGCGCGGTGGCCGGCATGATGGTGGCGCCGATCGTCTTTCTCGACCCCAACATGATGGCCGGCATCCTGTTGTACGGCTTCGCTGCCGCGCTGCTCGGCGGCGTCGACAATCCCTGGGGCGCGGTGGCGGGTGGCCTGATCGTCGGCGTGCTCGAGAACCTGCTCGGCGCCTACGTGATCGGTACCGAGCTCAAGCTGACCGTGGCGCTGGTGCTGATCGTCGGCACGCTCACGCTGATGCCCAGCGGCCTGTTCGGCAAGCATGTGGTGACACGCGTATGAGCGATCGCACTCGCCACTCGCGCTGGTTCTGGATCGGCCTGGCGCTGCTGGCGGTGGCCGCGCTGGTGCTGCCGTTCCTGGTGAAGAACTACCGCGTGTTCCAGTTCAACCTGGTGCTGGTGTATGCGGTGGCGATCCTCGGGCTGAACATCCTCACCGGCTACAACGGCCAGATCTCTCTCGGGCATGGCGCGTTCTATGCCATCGGTGCCTACGCCGCAGCGATCCTGATGGACCGGCTGGGCGTGCCCTACTGGGCGACGCTGCCGCTGGCCGGTGCGTTGTGCTTCTCGGTCGGCTTCCTGATGGGATTTCCGGCGCTGCGGCTGGCCGGGCACTACCTGGCCGTGGCCACGCTGGCGCTCGCGCTGGCCATACCGCAGCTGCTGAAGTACAAGCTGCTCGAGGCCTACACCGGCGGCGTGCAGGGCATCGTGCTGGTCAAGCCCGATCCACCCTTCACCTTCCGCTTCCTCGGCCAGCCCTTCAATGCCGATCGCTGGTTGTACTTCTACACGCTGGTGGTCGCCATCGTCATGTTCGTGCTGGCGTGGAACCTGCTGCGCGGCCGCGTCGGCCGCGCGCTGATCGCGATCCGTGACCATCCGGTCGCCGCCGCGGCCATGGGCGTGAACCTGGCGATGTTCAAGTCGCTCACGTTCGGCGTGTCGGCGGCCTTCACCGGCGTGGCCGGCGCCCTGGGCGCCACGGTGATCGCATTCGTGTCGCCGGACAGCTTCACGGTCACGCTGTCGATCTTCCTGCTGGTCGGCGTGGTGGTCGGCGGCCTGGCGTCGATCCCGGGTGCGTTGTTCGGCGCGATCTTCATCCAGTTCGTGCCGAACATTGCCGACGAGTTGTCCAAGTCGGCGCCGGCGGCGATCTACGGTGTGCTGCTGATCGTGCTGATGGCCTTGATGCCCACCGGCGTGATGGGCCTGCTGCACAGGCTGTGGTCGCGCCGCGTTGTGCATGCCGGCCCCGTGCCGCCTGCGACCGCGGTGCCCGCGGTCGTTCCTGTTCCCACTGCCCTGACGAAGGAGAACTGACATGAGCTTGAAGCATTTCCGCCTGGCTGTGCTGGGCCTGGCTGCGGCCGCCATCGGTGTCGGCGCCGTCGCGCAGAAGAAGTACGACCCCGGCGCCGACGACAAGGAGATCAAGGTCGGTCACTTGAATCCCTATTCCGGCCCGGCCTCGGCCTATGGCGCCATCGGCAAGGCGATCGGCGCCTACTTCGACAAGATCAACGCCGAGGGCGGCATCAACGGACGCAAGGTGAAGTTCATCTCGCTCGACGACGGCTACAACCCCGCCAAGACGGTGGAACAGGCCCGCAAGCTGGTCGAGGAGGACGAGGTGCTGCTGGTCTTCCAGCCGCTGGGCACACCGTCGAACTCGGCGATCCACAAGTACCTCAACAGCAAGAAGGTGCCGCAATTGTTCGTCGCCACCGGTGCCACCAAGTGGGGCGATCCGAAGAACTTTCCGTACACCATGGGCTGGCAGCCCAACTACCAGAGCGAGGCGAAGATCTACGCCGCGCACATCCTCGAAACCAAGCCCGGGGCCAAGATCGGCGTGCTGTACCAGAACGACGACTACGGCAAGGACTACCTCAAGGGCTTCGAGGACGGGCTCGGCGAGAAGGCGAAGACCATGATCGTTTCGAAGGTCACCTACGAGGTGACCGATCCCACGGTCGACAGCCAGATGCTGACGCTCAAGGCGAGCGGGGCCGACACCTTCTTCAACGTGACGACGCCGAAGTTCGCCGCGCAGGCGATCAAGAAGGCCGGCGAGATCGGCTGGAAGCCGGCGCACTACCTGAACAGCGTGTCCAATGCCGTCGGCTCGGTCATGACCCCCGCCGGCCTGGAGTATGGCGTGGGCATCATCACCGCCGGCTACATCAAGGACCCGACCGATCCACAGTTCCAGAAGGGCAAGGAGTACGACGACTGGGTGGCCTGGATGAAGAAATACCATCCGAGCGGCGAACTGAAGGACAACTTCAACGTCTACGGCTACACGGTGGCGCAGACGCTCGTGCAGGTACTCAAGCAGAGTGGCGACAACCTGACGCGCGACAACGTGATGAAGCAGGCCGCCAGCCTGGACATGACGCTGCCGATGTTGCTGCCCGGCGTCAACATCAAGACCGGTCCGGACGACTTCTTCCCGATCGAACGGGAGCAGTTGATGAAGTTCAACGGCAAGTCGTGGGAGCTGTTCGGCAAGGTCTACGGACGCTAGCGGCGAGTGCGCAGGGCGCGGCGACCTATCGCTGCGCCGCCAGGGCCGGGGACGGCCCTGGCCCTCGCAGGCGGTGATCAGCCGCTGAGGACTGATCACCGCCCGGCTCGGTCCTTCTGGTTCTGCGTCTCGATGCGCTCGCGCGCCTCGCGCCACTGCTCGCCGCTCCACTCGCGCAATGCGTAGAAGTTGCCGCCGGTGGCCAGCGCGTTGCCGCCATCCATCATGATGCTCTGGCCGGTGAGCCAGTCGCACTGGCCGGGCGCCATCAAGAAGGTGGCCAGGTTCTGCAACTCGTCGAACGTGCCGGGCCGCGCCATCGGGTTGTGCTCGCGGCTGCGTGCGCCGGGCTCCTCGCCGGGATTGAGCCGCTTGCTCATGCCCTCAGTGGGAATCTCGCCCGGCCCGACCGCGTTCAGCCGGATGCCGTAGCGCGCCCATTCCACCGCCAGCGACTTGGTCATCACCTCGATGCCGGCCTTGCTCATCGCGCTCGGCACCACGAAGGGTCCGCCGTTGTCGACCCAGGTGGTGATGATGCTGATCACGTTGCGATACGGTGCGCCCGCCTTCCACGCGCCCGACTGCGCCTGCCCGACCCAGCGCTTGCCGACCGCCTGCGTGACGTAGAAGGTGCCGTGGAAGACGATGTTGGCGATGGCGTCGAACGCCCGCGGCGAGAGCGTTTCGGTCGGCGCGATGAAGTTGCCGGCGGCGTTGTTGACCAGCCCCGTCAGGCCGCCGCTTTGCCAGAGTTCGTCGACCATCTCCTGCACCGCCTGTGCGACGCGGATATCGACGCCGAAGGCGTCGATGCGCCGGTCGGGGAACTGCGCTCGCCAGGTCGCAGCCGTCTCTTCACAGACCGTCTGGCGGCGGCCGCAAATGGCGACATCGGCGCCGAGCGCCAGAAAGCGCTCGGCCATCGCCTTGCCGAGCCCCGTGCCGCCGCCGGTGACCAGGATGCGCTGGCCGCGCATGAGATCGGTCTGGTACATCGCGTGTCTCCTTGCGTCGGGCCTGCGCGCGCTCGACTCGTCTTGCGCCGGGTTCGCTACGCGCTCGCCTGGGCGAGCGCCTGATCAATGTCCCACAGGATGTCGTCGATGTGCTCGAGCCCGACCGAGATGCGGATCATGTCGGGCCGCACGCCGGCAGCGAGCGCCTGCGCCTCGTCGAGCTGGCGGTGCGTGGTGCTGGCCGGGTGGCTGATCAGCGTGCGCGTGTCGCCGATGTTCACCAGATGGCTCATGAACTGCGCGCTCTCGATGAACTTGACACCGTTGGCCAGGCCGCCCTTGACGCCGAACGCCAGCAGGCCGGACGCACCGCGCATCTGACGCTTCATCAGTGCATGCTGCGGATGGTCTTCGAGCCCGGGATAACTGACCCAGTTCACCGCCGGATGCACGCGCAGGTGCTGCGCGACGGCCATCGCGTTGCTGCAATGTCGCTCCATGCGCAAGGGCAGCGTCTCCACGCCTTGCAGGATCTGCCACGCGCTCTGCGGACTGAGCGCTGCGCCGTAGACGCGCAGCGTCTCCATGCGACAGCGCATCGTGAAGCCGAAGTCGCCGAAGGTCTCGAAGAACTTCACGCCGTGGTAGCCCGGCGACGGCTCAGTCATGCCGGGGAACATGCCGTTGTCCCACGGGAACTTGCCGCTCTCGACCACCAGCCCGGCCAGCGTGGTGCCGTGGCCGCCCAGGTACTTGGTGGCCGAGTGCACCACGATGTCGGCGCCGAGTGCGATCGGGTTGCACAGAAACGGGCTCGGCACCGTGTTGTCGATCACCAGCGGCACGCCGTGCGCATGCGCGACGTCGGCCACCGCCGCGATGTCGAGCACCACCAGGCTCGGGTTGCCCAGGCTTTCGGCGAACACCGCGCGCGTATTCGGCCGCATCGCGGCGGCAAAGGCCTCCGCGCTCGTCGCGTCGACGAAGGTCGTTTCGATGCCGAACTTGCGCAGGTTGACCGCCAGCATCGTGACGCTGCCGCCATAGAGCGCACCGGCCGCGACCACATGGTCGCCGGACTGCAGCATCGTCATCAGCGCCATCGCCTCGGCGGCCATGCCCGAGGCGCTGGCCACTCCGGCGCGGCCACCCTCGAGCGCGGCGACGCGCTCCTCCAAGGCCGCCACCGTGGGGTTGCTCAGCCGCGAGTAGACGTTGCCGAAGGTCTGCAGGTTGAACAGGCTCGCCGCATGGTCGGCGCTGTCGAAGACGAAGCTCGTGGTCTGGTAGATCGGCAACGCACGGGCGCCCGTCTCGCGGTCGGGGATCTGCCCGGCGTGGATGGCCAGCGTCTCGGGCTTGAAGGCGTGATCAGCCATGCGCCGGCCTCTTCGCCGAGATGACCTGGGTGTTCACGCCGGCCCAGTGCAGACCGCCGAACAGGCGCGCGTGCTCGATCTTCACGCAACGGTCCATCACCGAGTCCATTCCCGCGGCTCGCACCTTGGCGTCGGCGGGCCCATTCTTCACGCCGATCTGCTGCCAGAGGCACTTCGCGCCGATGGCGATCGCGCTGTCGGCGATCGGCTCGACGTCGTCGGTGCGACGGAACACATCGACGATGTCGACCTTGAACGGGATGTCCTCCAGCCGCTTGTAGCAGCGCTCGCCGAGGATCTCGTCGTAGCGCGGGTTCACCGGCGCGATGCGGTAGCCCTTGCCCTGCATGTACTTGGCGGCAAAGTAGCTCGGCCGGTGCCACTCGGCCGACAGGCCGACGACCGCAATGGTGCGGTAGTCGCGCAGGATGCGGCGCAGCGTGCTGATCTCGTCGGCGGCCATGGACGAAGTGCGGGCGGTGGTGGTCTGCCGACACTGTAGCGCCCTCCTGCGCCCATGCCACACTGCAGGGACTCGATTGACCGCTGCGCACGACGATGATCCGATTGGCCCTGATCCACGCCCTCACGCACTCGATCGCGCCGATCAACGAGGCGCTGGCGCGCGACTGGCCCGACTGCGAGCGCATGAATGTCCTCGACGACAGTCTGTCGGCCGACCTGGCGCGCGCGGGCACGCTGGACGACGCGATGACCGCGCGCTTCATCGCGCTCGGCGACTACGCGGCTGCGACCGGCGCGGATGCGATCCTGTTCACCTGCTCGGCGTTCGGACCGTGCATCGACGCGGTCAAGCGTCGGCTGCCGGGCCTGCCCGTGCTGAAGCCCAACGAGGCGATGATCGACGAGGCGGTTGCAGCGGTTCGCGCCGACGGCGGCTGCATCGGCCTGGTGGCGAGCTTTGCGCCCACGTTGCTGTCGATGACCCCGGAGTTCCCGGCCGGCCTGCCGCTGCGCACCGCGCTGGCCGACGGCGCACTGGCAGCGCTCGACCGCGGCGATGGCTTGGCGCATGACCATGCTGTCGTCGCGGCCGCGCGGACGTTGCGCGACCAGGGCTGCACCGTGCTGGCGCTGGCGCAGTTCAGCCTCGCGCGCGCAGCCGCTGCGGTCGCCGCGGCCACCGGTCTGCCGGTGCTGACCACGCCGGACAGCGCGGTGCGGGCCCTGCGCCGACGCCTGGCACCCCGCTGACGGACGCGCACTCGTCCGAAGGTGGCGTGACGCATGGAGCGGCTGCTACACTGGCCGCGGCCAGGAGAGAGCCTCTTCACGGGGGCCGCCGAAGGCGAAGAGCAGCTGCGATGCAGCTGCTTCGAACGCTCAGGCAAAAGGACTGGCCAGCGCCTCGGTGACGGGGCGACACCTCACTGGAGAGAGGCGGGCTTTCAGGGCCCGTCCACCGAAGGGGCAAGCGGCTGTCCGCGCACAACGGCCACCGCCAATCTCTCAGGTAAAGCGGACAGCGAGGGCTTGAGTGCCACCGCCGAATTGCGGTGGTGGTATCGCCCTCGGGAGTTGTGGATGTCCGCCGACCTGTCGAAGACCCCGCTGCACGACCTGCACGCGGAACTCGGTGCCAAGATGGTGCCCTTTGCCGGCTATGCGATGCCGGTCAACTATCCCGCCGGCATCATCGCCGAGCACAGGCAATGCCGCGAATCGGCGGCACTGTTCGACGTGTCGCACATGGGCCAGTTGCGGCTGGTCGGCGACGACGCGGCGCGGGCCCTCGAGACGCTGGTGCCCGTCGACGTGCTCGACCTCGGCCTGCACAGGCAACGCTATGCCCTGTTCACCAACCCGAGCGGCGGCATCCTCGACGACCTGATGATCACGCGGCGCGAGGGCGACCTGCTGGTGATCGTCAATGCCGCCTGCAAGGCGGCCGACACCCAGCATCTCATCACCCACATCGGCGCGCGCTGCACCGTGGTGCCCTTGCCGGACCGCGCGTTGCTCGCGTTGCAGGGGCCGCAGGCGGTCAACGCGCTGGCGCGGCTGGACGCCGGCGTCGCCCGCCTGACCTTCATGACCGGCGGCGCCTTCCGGTTGGCCGGTGCCGACTGCTACGTCACGCGTTCGGGCTACACCGGCGAGGACGGCTTCGAGATCTCGGTGCCGGCCGACCAGGCCGTCGCGCTGGCCCGGGCGCTGCTGCACGAGCCCGAGGTCAAGCCGGCGGGGCTCGGCGCGCGCGACACACTGCGGCTGGAGGCGGGGCTGTGCCTGTACGGCCACGACATCGACGCCAAGACCACGCCGGTCGAAGCCGCCCTCACCTGGGCCATCCAGAAGGTGCGCCGCCCCGGCGGGGCGCGCGCCGGTGGCTACCCCGGCGCGGCCGTGGTCGAGGCCCAGCTCGCCAGCGGCGCGCCGGTCAAGCGCGTGGGCCTGGTCGGACTCGAGCGCGTGCCGGTGCGCGAAGGCGCCGTCGTTGTCGACGCGGCGGGTCGTCGGCTCGGCCACGTGACCAGCGGAACGCTGGCGCCCACCGTCAACCAGCCGGTCGCGATGGCCTACCTGGGCGCCAACCACGCGCAACTGCATCACGAGGTACTGGCCGAAGTGCGCGGCAAGCGCGTGCCGATGCGCGTGGCCGCGATGCCGTTCGCGCCGCACCGCTACTTCCGCGGCTGAGGCCCTGGCCGCTTCGACCCGCCATTCGAACCCCAACCCGCCCCGCCACAAGGAGAGCTCCCATGACGACCATGTTCACGCCGGACCATGAGTGGATCAACATCGAGGACCACGAGGCCGCGGTCGTCGGCATCACGCTGCATGCGCAGGACGCGCTGGGCGACATCGTCTTCGTCGACCTGCCCGAGGTGGGCCGCACCTACAAGCGCGGCGAGGTGGTGGGTGTTGTCGAGTCGGTGAAGGCCGCCGCCGACATGTACATGCCCGCGGAGGGCGAGGTGGTCGAGGTCAACGAGGCGCTGCGCGCCGACCCCGCGCTGGCCAACCGCGACCCGATGGGCGAAGGCTGGTTCTTCAAGGTGCACGTCACGCACATGGAGCAGTTCGACGAGCTGATGGACCCGCCCGCCTACGACGCGCTGCTGAAGAAGCTCTGACCCCTTGCCGACCCGACACCTCTGGCCACCGACCATGCTGATGACCGCGCGCACACCCCTCGCCGAACTGGAGAACCCGTCGGAGTTCGTTGCCCGCCACATCGGGCCGTCGCCCGACGACCAGCAGCACATGCTCGCGGCGATCGGCGCGGCCTCGCGCCAGGCGCTGATCGACGCCGTCGTGCCGCGCTCGATCGCGCGCAGTAGACCCATGGAGCTGCCGCCCGCCGCCAGCGAGGCCCGAGCGCTGGCCGAACTGCGGACCATCGCGCGCCGCAACAAGGTCTTCAAGTCGTTCATCGGCCAGGGCTACCACGGCACCTACACACCGGGTGTCATCCTGCGCAACGTGCTCGAGAACCCGGCCTGGTACACGGCGTACACGCCGTACCAGGCCGAGATCTCGCAGGGCCGGCTGGAGGCGCTGGTGAACTTCCAGACCCTGGTCTGCGACCTCACCGGCATGCCGATCGCCAACGCGTCGATGCTCGACGAAGCCACCGCCGCCGCCGAAGCCATGACGCTGGCCAAGCGCAGCGTGAAGAGCAAGAGCGACATCATCATCGTTGCCGGCGACTGCCATCCGCAGACGATCGAGGTGATCCAGACCCGCGCCGCGCCGCTCGGCCTGCACGTGCAGGTCGGCATGGCGCCGCAGCTGATGCAGCAGGGCGACTACTTCGCCGTGGTGGCGCAGTACCCGTCCACCACCGGCGTGATCCACGACATGGCGCCGCTCGCCGACGCGGCGCACGCCAAGGGCGCGGCCTTCATCGTCGCGGCCGATCTGCTGGCGCTCACGCTGCTGAAGCCGCCGGGCGAATGGGGCGCCGACATCGTGATCGGCAACAGCCAGCGCTTCGGCGTGCCGATGGGCGGCGGCGGCCCGCATGCCGCGTTCCTCGCCTGCAGGGACGAATTCAAGCGCTCGATGCCCGGCCGGCTGGTCGGCGTCAGCATCGACGCGCACGGCCACACCGCCTACCGGCTCGCGCTGCAGACACGCGAGCAGCACATCCGCCGCGAGAAGGCCACCTCCAACATCTGCACCGCGCAAGTGCTGCTGGCGGTGATCGCCAGCATGTACGCCGTCTACCACGGCCCGGACGGCCTGACGCGCATCGCCAAACGGGTGGCCTGCCTGAGCGCGCTGCTGGCCAAGGGGCTGGCCGCGATGGGTTACGGAATCGTCAACCCGCACGGCTTCGACACCGTGACGGTCGACGCCGGCGCCGCCTGCGACGCGATCGCGCAGCGCGCAGTGACGGCCGGCGCGAATCTGCGCCGCGTGTCGGCCACGTTGCTGGGCATCAGCCTCGACGAGACCAGCACCCGGCGCGACGTCGAGGCCTTGTGGTCGTGGTTCACGCCGCCAGGGCAGACAGCGCCCCAGCTGGCCGCGCTGGAGCCCGGCATCGAGCCCAATCTGCCGGCCGGCCTGCGCCGCAGCAGCGGGTTCCTCACCCATCCGGTGTTCAACACGCACCACAGCGAGACCGAGATGCTGCGCTACATCCGCAGCCTGTCGGACAAAGACCTCGCGCTCGACCGCTCGATGATCCCGCTCGGCTCGTGCACGATGAAGCTCAACGCGACCAGCGAGATGCTGCCGATCACTTGGCCGGAGTTCGCGCACATCCACCCGTTCGCGCCGGCCGACCAGCTGGCCGGTTACCGCCAGCTCAACGACCAGCTGTGCGAGTGGCTCGCCCAGGCCACCGGTTATGCCGGCATCAGCCTGCAGCCCAATGCCGGTTCGCAGGGTGAATACGCCGGCCTGCTGGCAATCCGCGGCTGGCACCGGTCGCGCGGCGACGACCGCCGCCATGTCTGCCTGATCCCCGAGTCGGCCCATGGCACCAACCCGGCGTCGGCGCAGATGGCCGGCATGCAGGTGGTAGTGGTCCGGTGCGACGCGATGGGCAGCGTGGACCTCGACGACCTGCGCGCCAAGTGCGAGAAGCACCGCGACGAGCTGGCCGCGATCATGATCACCTATCCATCCACCTATGGCGTGTTCGAGCCGCGCGTGAAGGAGCTGTGCGAGATCGTGCACCGGCACGGCGGGCGCGTGTACGTGGATGGCGCCAACATGAACGCGCTGGTCGGCCTGGCCGCGCCGGGCGAGTTCGGCGGCGACGTGAGCCACCTCAACCTGCACAAGACCTTCTGCATCCCGCACGGCGGCGGCGGCCCCGGCGTCGGTCCGGTGTGCGTGGTCGAGGACCTGGTGCCCTTCCTGCCGAAGGAGCCGGGCGCGGCCGGGACGTCGCCCGTCGGTCCGGTCTCGGCCGCGCCACTCGGCAATGCCGCGGTGCTGCCGATCAGCTGGATGTACATGCGCATGATGGGCGCCGAAGGCCTGACGGCGGCGACCGAAACGGCGATCCTGTCGGCCAACTACATCGCGGCGCGCCTGGCCGACCACTTTGAGGTGCACTACAGCGGCAACATCGCCGGCATCAAGGGCGGCGGTGTCGCGCACGAGTGCATTCTCGACCTGCGGCCGCTGAAAGAAGCGACCGGCGGCGCATCGGGTGTGAGCGCCGAAGACGTCGCCAA
>CALMQI010000434.1 GCA_937871935.1 uncultured Burkholderiales bacterium | reverse complement strand
TGCGCTTCGGCCGCCTGTTCCTCGCCGGCGACGCCGGCCACATCGTGCCGCCCACCGGCGCCAAGGGCCTCAACCTGGCCGCCACCGACGTGGGCTACCTGGCGATGTCGCTGGTCGATTTCTACCAGGGCAGCGAACGCGGCATCGATACCTATTCGGAACGTTGTCTGCGCCGCATCTGGCGCGCCGAGCGCTTCTCGTGGTGGATGACCTCGCTGATGCACCTCTTCCCGGACAACGGCAGCTTCGGCCACAAGATGCAGTGGGCCGAACTCGACTACCTGGTGCATTCGCAGGCCGCGATGACGGCACTGGCCGAGAACTACGTCGGCCTGCCGCTGTAGCGCCGTGGTGCAACGGCCGTCGTGTGGTGGCGGCGGGCGGCCGGCCGCCGCATTTGCCCTGATGCGCGCCGACGCGACGCGCTGGCATCATGGGCCGACATCCAGGAGGAGTGCGCCCCATGATTCTCGAGATCGCCGACATCCGCGTCGCCCCCGGCCAGCAGCCCGCGTTCGACGAAGCCATCCAGCGCGGCATCACCACGGTGGCCAGCAAGGCCAAGGGCTTTCGCGGCTACAAGGTCAACAAGGGCATCGAGTCGCCCGAACGCTACGTGCTGATGATCTTCTGGGACACGCTGGAAGACCACACCGTCGGCTTTCGCCAGGGTCCGCTGTTTGCCCAGTGGCGCGCCATCGTCGGCCCGTTCTTCGCCAATCCGCCGCAGGTCGAGCACTTCACGCTGCTGGCCAAATCTTGACCCTCCCGAAGCGCCTTCGGCGCCTCCTCCCGAATGCGCCACGCCGCCAGGGCCCTGGACGCCATGGATACGCGTGACGCGGCCTTGGCGCAGGCGGCGCGCTGCTTCGACAGTGGTGAGTTCCAGCGCGACCTCGCGCGACGTGTTGCGCTGCCCACCGAAAGCGAGAACCCTGAACGCGCCACGACGCTGCGCGCCTACCTGAGCGAGGAGATCGCGCCGTCGCTCGACGCACTCGGCATCGCGTCGACCGTGCACGACAACCCGGTGGCCGGCGCGCCGCCGCTGCTGATCGGCCGGCGCATCGAGGACGTGCGGTGGCCCACGGTGCTGATCTATGGCCACGGCGACGTGGTGCGCGGCCACGAGGGGCGCTGGCGCGACGATCGAGATCCCTGGTCGCTGACACCGTCGGGTGAGCGCTGGTATGGCCGCGGCAGTGCCGACAACAAGGGCCAGCACAGCATCAACCTCGCCGCGCTGGCCGCGCTGCTGAAGGCGCGCGCCGGTTCGCTCGGCTTCAACGTCACCTGGCTGGTCGAGATGGGCGAGGAGAAAGGCTCGCCGGGACTGGCCGAGTTCTGCACCGCGCATCGCGACGAGCTGGCCGCCGACGCGCTGATCGCCAGCGACGGCCCGCGTCTGCGAGTCGATCGGCCGACCATCTACCTGGGCACGCGCGGCGTCGCCAACTTCGATCTCACGTTGACCTTGCGCGACGGCGGCCATCACTCGGGCAACTGGGGCGGCCTGCTGCGCAATCCGGGCACCGTGATGGCCCACGCCATCGCCTGCCTTGTCGACGGCCGCGGCCGCATCCTCGTCGAGGGCCTGCGGCCGCCGCCAATCCCGCCGTCGGTGCGTCGTGCGCTGGCCGACATCGAGGTCGGCGGCGACGCCCACGACCCGGCGATCGATCTCGATTGGGGCGAGCCCGGTCTCACACCCGCCGAGCGAGTGTTCGCCTGGAATACCGTGGAAGTGCTGGCCTGTACGACCGGCAATCCAGCGCATCCGGTGAACGCGATCCCGCCCGATGCGCGTGCGCACATGCAGTTGCGTTTCGTGGTCGGCACCGCCGCGTCGCGGCTGCGTGAGATCGTGCAAACCCATCTGCAGCGACACGGCTTCGCCGACATCGCAGTCAGCGAGCCGGTGATCATGGCCGCGACGCGGCTCGATCCGGAGAACGACTGGGTGCGGCTCGCCATGGCCTCGATCGAACGCACCACCGGCCGCAAGCCCGCACTGCTGCCCAATCTGGGCGGCTCGCTGCCGAACGACGTGTTCGCGGACATTCTCGGCCTGCCGACCGTCTGGGTGCCGCACTCGTACCCGGCGTGTTCGCAGCATGCGCCGAACGAACACGTGCTGGTACCGGTGCTGCGCGAGGGGCTGTTGATGATGACCGGCCTGTTCAGCGACCTGGCCGAGCAGCAGGCCACGCTCCCGCGCCGCACACCGCTCCGACGCTGAGAATCGTGCCCCGCCGTGGGGCCCGTTGCCCCACGACGGCACCACACGCTGCCGTGGCCGCAGCGGCCACCCGCGGTTCGCCGCTCGCACGATGTGCCCGGTGTTTGCCCTAGACCGCTGGCCTCGCCATGTCACCACAATCGTGCATCCGCCGTCTGGCACGGCCAATGCTTCAATCCGCAGACATTCACGAAAGGCTCTTCATGACGCTTCACCGCCGAACCCTGATCACGCTGGCACTCGTGGCCGGCACCACGCTGTCGAGTGCCGGCGCGTGGGCACAAGAAAAAGTGCTGCGTGTCGTGCCCCACTCCAACCTCGCGGTGCTCGACCCGATCTGGACCACGGCCTACATGAGCCGCAATCACGGCTACATGATCTACGACACGCTGTTCGGCACCGACGCCGACGGCAAGGTCAAGCCGCAGATGGTGGACAGCTGGACGGTCTCGGGCGACAACCGCCTGTACAGCTTCAAGCTGCGCAAGGGACTGGAGTTTCACGACGGCAAGCCGGTCACCGGCGACGACGTGATGGCCAGCCTGCAGCGCTGGGGCAAACGCGACGCGATGGGCAGCGCGCTGATGCAGTTCGTGCAGCGCATGGATTCGCCGACGCCGGACACGTTCCGCATCTTCCTCGGCGAGGCCTGCGGGTTCGTCATCGAGGCGCTCGGCAAGCCGAGTTCGAACGTGCCGTTCATCATGCCCAAGCGCATCGCCGACACCGACGCATTCAAGCAGATCGAGGAGCATGTCGGATCCGGCCCCTACGTGTTCAAGCGCGACGAGTTCAAGCCCGGGGACAAGGCGGTGTACACCAAGTTCGCCAAGTACGTGCCGCGCAGCGAGCCCCCGTCGGGCACCACCGGCGGCAAGCATGTGTACGTGGATCGGGTGGAATGGAACCTCGCGCTGCGCGACGCGCAGGCGCAGGTGAGTGCGTTGCAGAAGGGCGAGGTCGATGTCATCGAGGCACTCGGCTTCGACCACTTCGAGACCGTGAAGGCCGACGCCAACCTGCAGTTGCCCAAGTACAGCAACTACGGGCTGCAATACATGGCGCGCTTCAACCACCTGCACAAGCCCTTCGACAACGCCAAGGTGCGCCAGGCCGTCATCGCCGCCTTCAGCCAGGACGCCTTCCTGCGGGCGCAGGTCGGCGTGAAGGACCTGTACAAGCCCTGCGGCTCGATGTTCATCTGCGGCAGCCCCTATGGCAGCGTCTCGGGCAGCGACCTGCAGATGAAGAGCAACATGAAGAAGGCGCAGGACCTGCTGAAGGCCAGCGGCTACGACGGCACGCCGATCGTCGTGATGAAGCCGACCGATCTGGCCAGCATCCAGAAGCTGCCCGACGTGGCCGCACAGTTGTTGCGCCAGGCCGGGTTCAAGGTCGACCTGCAGGCCATGGACTGGCAGACGCTGGTGGGCCGCCGCGCCAAGAAGGACGCGCCGGACAAGGGCGGCTGGCACATGTTCCTCACCGCCTGGCAGGCCTTCGACGTGTGGAGCCCGATCGCCAACCCGACCACCGACACGCGCGGCGAGAAGAGCACCTGGTTCGGCTGGGCCACCGACGACAAGCTGGCCGAGTTGCGCAACCAGTTCATGCGCGCCACCGACGACGCCAGCAAGAAGAAGCTCGCCGACCAGATGCACGCGCGCATGTTCGAGATCGGCACGCATGTGACGTTGGGCGAGTACCAGCAACCGATGGCGGCGCGCAAGAACATCAGCGGCTTCTTCGTCACCAACGGCAATATCTACTGGAACCTGAAGAAGAACTGAGCGGCACCGGGCGGCCGGCAGGAAACCCGCCCGCGTGGCGGGTTCTTCTTTGCCGGTCGCGGCGCGCCCCTTTTCATGGCAGACGCGATCCAGACTCCGCCCGACGGTGGCGACCGCACACACCCGAGCGCGGCGCACGATGCCAACCGGCGCGGCATCGAACTGATGACGCTGTCGATGGCCTGCTTCATCGTCAACGACACGCTGGTCAAGTTCGTCAGCCAATCGTTGCCGACCGGGCAGCTGATCTTCCTGCGCGGGGCTATGGCCTCGGTGCTGGTGCTCGCCATCATGCGCGGCACCGGGGTGCCGTTGGTGCCTCGGCAGTTGGTGCGCGGCGTCGTGCCGCTGCGTTCGGCCATCGACGCAGCGGCGACTCTCGCCTACCTGGGCTCGCTGTTCCATCTGCCGATCGCCGACGCCACGGCGATCAACATGGCCACGCCGCTGGTGATCACGGTGCTGGCTGTGATGTGGCTGCGCGCCCGCGTCACGATCGCCAGGGCGCTGGCGGTCGCCCTCGGCTTCGCCGGCGTGCTGCTGGTGATCCAGCCGGGTGTCGACGGGCTCAACGCCTGGGCTTGGTTGTGCCTGCTGGGCACCGTGCTGCACGCGCTGCGCGACCTGCTGACGCAGCGCGTGCCGCGCGATGTGCCGTCGATCGCCGTCACGCTGGCCACCGCGGTGGCAGTCACTGTCGCAGCTGGCGGGCTGCTGCTGGTGCAGGGCTGGCAACCGCTTGGCGCGAGGGCCTTCGCGCTGCTGGCCCTGGCGGCGGTGTTCCTCACCGGCGGCTACCAGTTCCTCGTTCGCGCCATGCGCTCGGGTGACATCGCGGTGATCGCGCCGTTTCGCTACAGCGGGCTGCTGATGGCGGTGGCCCTGGGTTGGCTGGTGTGGGGCGACGTACCGAACGCCCTGGCGTGGTGCGGCATCACGCTGGTCGTGGCCACGGGTCTGTACCTGCTGCGCAGCCGGCGCGGTTGATGCACGGTCGATCATGACGAGGCCGACCCGCCACCCGCCCTGATCGTTTGCCCTGATCGTCGTGGCCTGACCGACCCGCAAAATCGAGCCGCCCATGTTCGCCTTCCTCGCCCGCCGACTGCTCTCGACGATTCCGGTGCTGCTGATCGTGGCGGTGCTGGTGTTCCTGATGCTGCGGCTCACGCCGGGCGACCCGGCCGCCGTGCTGGCCGGCGACGCCGCCACCACCGAGCAGATTGCCAAGATCCGCACCAACCTCGGGCTGGACCGCTCGATTCCCGAGCAGTTCGCGATCTGGTTCGGCCACATGCTCACCGGCGACCTGGGCGAGTCGTTCTATTACAAGACCAAGGTCACCACGCTGATCGGCCAGCGGCTGGAGCCCACGCTGTCGCTCGCGCTGCTCACGATCACCATCGCGGTTCTGGTGGCGGTGCCGCTGGGCGTGCTCGCGGCCTGGCGCTTCGGCGGCTGGCTCGACCGGGCGCTGATGGGCTTCTCGGTGCTCGGCTTCTCGATTCCGGTGTTCGTGCTGGCCTATCTGCTGATCTGGCTGGTGTCGTTGCGCCTGGGCTGGCTGCCGGTGCAGGGTTATCAGCGCGTGGCCGATGGTGTCGGCCCCTGGTTGCGGCATCTGGCGCTGCCGGCGATCACGTTGAGCGTGATCTACATCGCGTTGATCGCGCGGGTGACGCGGGCCTCGGTGCTGGAGACGCTGGGGGAGGACTACATCCGCACGGCGCGTGCCAAGGGTCTGCCCGAGTCGACGGTGCTGATGCGACACGCGCTGACCAACGCCGCGGTGCCGATCATCACCGTGATCGGCATCGGCATCGCACTCTTGATCGGCGGCGTGGTGGTCACCGAATCGGTGTACGCGATCCCCGGCCTGGGCCGCCTCACGGTGGACGCGGTGCTGGCGCGCGATTTCCCGACCATCCAGGGCGTGATCCTGCTCTTCTCGTTCGTCTACGTGGCGATCAATCTTTTGGTGGACCTGTCGTACGTGTTCTTCGATCCGCGAATCCGATATTGATGGCCGCGCACCCGACCTCCACGCCCACGTCGGCCGAAGAGCAGGCGCTCTTCGCCAAGCTGTCGGTCGAATCCGCAGCCGTCGTCTCGCAGCCGAGCGCCTGGCAACGGGTGCGCCGCAACCTGTCGGTACGCATCGGCGGCAGCGTGCTGCTGTTGCTGGTGGTGGTGTCGCTGCTGGCGCCCTGGCTCGGTACGGTGGATCCGTCTCTGTTCGACCCCGCCAGCCGCGACCTCACGCCCGGCCAGCAAGGCGAGATCACCACGCTAGAGGGCGAGTCGTTGAAGCACACCTTCGTGATGGGCAGCGACAGTTTCGGTCGCGACATCTACAGCCGCGTGGTCTACGGCACGCAGGTGTCGCTGATCGTCGGTATCGCCACCGCGCTGGTGGCGATGGCCTTCGGCATCGCGCTGGGCCTCAGTTCGGGCTTTCTGCGCTGGCTCGATGGGCCCCTGATGCGTGTGATGGACGGCGTGATGGCGATTCCCGCGATCCTGATCGCGATCGCGCTGGTGGCGATGTGGCGCGGCAGCCTGCTGACAGTGGTGGTGGCCATCGCGATCCCCGAGATCCCGCGCGTCACACGATTGGTGCGCTCGCTGGTGCTGACGATCCGCGAGGAGCCGTATGTCGAGGCCGCCATCTCGCTGGGCACGCCGACCTGGAAGATCATGCTGCGCCACATCCTGCCCAACTGCGTGGCGCCGCTGGTGGTGCAGGGCACTTTCATCTGCGCCTCGGGCATCCTGGTCGAGGCCATCCTGTCGTTCCTGGGTGTCGGGCTGCCGCCGGACATCCCCACCTGGGGCAACGTGATGGCCGAGGGGCGCGCACAGTTCAACGAATACCCGCACAACATCTTCTTCCCGGGGATCTTCCTGGCGGTCACGGTGCTGGCCGTCAACATGCTGGGTGACGGCCTGCGCGACACGCTCGACCCCAAGATGGCCAAGCGGGTATGACCCTCCCCCCCGAAGCGACCTGCGGTCGCCTCCCCCCAAGTCCCCAAGGGGGATCCTCCTGGATCCCGGGGGCGCCGCCAGCGGCCCGGCGAAGCCGGTTCCGCGGCGGCCACTTGGTTAGGCCCTGCTACACGCCATGAGCACCTCGAACTCACCAGTCCTCGAGGTACGCAACCTGTCGATCGCGCTGCCGTCGGACGGTGACCGCGCGACGGCCGTGCAGAACGTGTCGTTCAACGTGGCGCCGCGCGAGATCGTCTGCCTGGTCGGCGAGTCGGGTTCGGGCAAGAGCGTGATCGCGCAGGGCGTGATGGGGCTGCTGCCGAAGTCGCTGCCGGTCACCGGTGGGCAGATCCTGCTGCAGGGCGAGGACATCACGCACGCGCCGCTGTCGCGCCTGCGCGAGCTGCGTGCCACGCGCATGAGCATGATCTTCCAGGAGCCGATGACGGCGCTGAACCCGGTGATGACCTGCGGTGACCAGATCGACGAGGTGCTGCGCGAGCACACCCAGCTCTCGGCCGAGCAGCGGCGCAACAAGGTGCTGGCCATCATCCGCGAGGTGCTGCTGCCCGACCCCGAGCGCATGATGGCGAGCTACCCGCACCAGCTCTCGGGCGGGCAGCGCCAGCGCATCATGATCGCGATGGCGCTGGTGCTCGAGCCGGTGCTGCTGATCGCCGACGAGCCGACCACGGCGCTGGACGTCACCACGCAGGCGCAGATCCTCAAGCTGGTGCTCGAACTGCAGCACAAGCACGGCACCGGGGTGCTCTTCATCACCCACGACTTCGGCGTCGTCGCCGAAGTCGCGCAGCGCGTGGCTGTGCTGCGCCTGGGTGACCTGGTCGAAGTGGGCTCCAAGCACGACGTGCTGCAGCGCCCGCGCCACGACTACACCCGCATGCTGATCGGCGCGGTGCCTACGCTGCGGCTGGTCGAGCGCCCGGTCGACGCCAACGCCCCGGTGGTGTTGAAGGCCGCGAAGCTCGAGAAGACCTACTACGACCGCAGCTGGTTCGGCAAGGCACGCACCGTGCACGCGGCGCAGGACGTGAACCTCGAGATCCGCCGCGGCCAGACGCTGGGCATCGTCGGTGAGTCGGGCTCGGGCAAGAGCACGGTGGCGCGCTGCATCGTGCGGCTGATCGACCCCACCGGCGGCAGCGTGCTGCTCGGCCGCGACGACATCGCGATGATGCCGGCGCGTCAGTTGCGGCCGCTGCGCAAACGCGTGCAGATCGTCTTCCAGGACCCGTATCGCTCGCTCAACCCGCGCCGCAACATTGCCGAGGCGATGATCGAGGGGCCGGTCAACTACGGCATGTCGCGCGAGTCCGCGCTGGTGCGTGCGCGCGAGCTGCTGGCGCTGGTGCGCATGGACACGTCGGCGATGGATCGCTACCCGCACCAGTTCTCCGGCGGCCAGCGCCAGCGCCTGTGCATCGCGCGGGCGCTGATGATGGAACCCGAACTGTTGGTCGCCGACGAGGCGGTGTCGGCGCTCGACGTGTCGGTGCAGGCGCAGGTGCTCAGGCTGTTCGAGGAGATCCGCGCACGGCTGAACCTGGCGATGCTGTTCATCACCCACGACCTGCGCGTCGCTTCGCAGGTGTGCGACCACCTGGCCGTGATGAGCAAGGGCCGGGTCGTCGAGTACGGCCCGGCGCATCAGGTGTTCAGCTCGCCGCAGCACGAGTACACGCGCTCACTGTTCGCCGCCGCGCCCGGACGCGACTTCGCGTTCGGCGCCGCCTGATCCGCGGGCCGAGCCGGCGCGGGCGGGACTGACGACATTGCGGCCGTGGCTGATCCCGCCGATCCTCGCGCTCGCCTGGGGCCTGAACTGGCCCGCGGTGAAGATCCTGCTCGCCACCGTGCCGCCGTTCACGCTGCGTGCGCTTGGACTCGGGGCCGCGGCGCTGCTGCTGGCGGCGGTGGCACTGGTGCGCGGCCGCTCACTGCTGCCGCCGCGTGCGCTGTGGCGACCGCTGGCACTTGCCGGGCTGCTCAACATCGCGGCCTTCAACCTGTGCACCGCCTTCGCCCAGCTGCATACGACCACCTCGCGCGCCGCGGTGCTGACCTACACGATGCCGATGATGTCGGCACTGCTCGCGCGCTGGCTGCTAGGCGAGCGCCTGAGCCGTCGTGGGCAGCTGGCGGTGCTGCTCGGCTCGCTGGGCCTGGCCCTGCTGGCGTGGCCGGCGCTGCGCACCCTCGACGGCGACGCGCCGCCCGGTGCCTGGCTCGGCATCGTGATGCCGCTCGCCGCTGCGCTTGGCTGGGCGCTCGGCACCATCGCCACCAAGCGCTGGCCATTGCCGGGGGACCGGTTGGTGCACACCGCCTGGCAACTGGCGATCGGCACCGTGTGCGCCACCGTCGGTGCGCTGGTCGCCGACGAGTCGCTGCCGGCCGCATGGCCGCTGGCGACGGTGGCTGCCATGGCCTACCACGTGGTGATCGCGATGGCGCTCGGCTACGTGCTGTGGTTCATGCTGCTGCAACGCCAGGGCGCGGCCGTCTCGGCGCTGACCACGCTGGCGGTGCCGGTGGTCGGTGTGCTCGGCGCGATGGCGCTGGTCGGCGAACGGCCCAGCCCGGCCGACTGGGTCGGCTTCGCCGGCGTGCTCGCCGGGGCGTCGCTGATCCTGCTGCCGGCGCGCGGCGTGACCGTGCGATGAGTGCATTGATCCTTCGACGAAAGGCCCCGACGTGGCGCGCATCCTGATCGCCGGCTACCAGCACGAGACCAACACCTTCGCACCCAGCCTGGCCGACTGGGCGGCGTTCACCCGCGGCGACTCGTTTCCCGCCTTCGTGCGCGGCGCGGCGATGGTGGAGCAGCTCGCGGGCATCAACATCCCGGTGGCCGGCTTCATCGACTACGCGCGCGGGCAGGGCTGGACGCTGCTGCCCTCGTGCTGGGCCGGCGCGATCCCGTCGTCGTACGTGACCACCGATGCGTTCGAGCGCATCGCCGCCGCGATGGTCGACGATGTGCGCAAGGCCGGTAGCCTGGACGGCATCTACCTCGACCTGCACGGCGCGGCGGTCGCCGAGCAGGCGCTCGACAGCGAAGGTGAGCTGCTGGCGCGGCTGCGCGCCGTCGTCGGGCCGGGGTTGCCCATCGTCGCCAGCCTCGACCTGCATGCCAACGTCACCCAGCGCATGCTGCGCGAGGCCGACGCGCTGGTCGCCTATCGCACCTATCCGCACGTCGACATGGCGCGCACCGGCGCGCGTGCCGGCGAGCTGATGGCGCGCCGCCTGAAGGTCGGCCGCAAGGAGCCGATGCACGCGCGGCGGCTGCCGTTCCTGATCCCGCTCAACGCGCAGAGCACCTGGACCGAGCCGGCCCGTTCGCTGTTCGAGGAACTCGAGGTGCTCGACCGCGAGCACGGCAGCGTGTCGAGCTTCTGCATGGGCTTTCCGGCCTCGGACTTCGACGAATGCGCGCCGATGGTATGGAGCCATGGCGCACGCGCCGAAAGCGCGGCCGACGCGCTGTTCGCCCGCGCGGCGCAGCGCACGCAATGGCAGCTCGATTGCCAGCCGGCGCGCGACGCGGTGACGCAGGCGCTGGCGCTGGCCGAACGCTCGCCGAAGCCGATCGTCATCGCCGACACGCAGGACAACCCCGGTGCCGGCGGCGACAGCAACACCACCGGGCTGCTGCACGCGCTGCTGGCACAGGGCGCGGGCCGCAAGTTCCCCGGCCGCGTGGCGCTCGGCCTGCTGTTCGATCCCGCCGCGGGGCGTGCGGCGCTCGAAGCTGGCGTCGGCGCCGAGCTGCCGCTGGCGCTCGGCACCGCGGTGCCGACCTTCACCGGCGAGCCGAGCGACCCGCCGGTGCAGGGCCGCTTCAAGGTGCTGGCCGTCGCCGACGGCGTGTGCACCTTGAAGGGCCCGATGATGACCGGCTTGACGGTGCGGCTGGGTCCCAGCGCCTGCCTCGAGATCGACGGCATCCGCGTGGCGGTGGTCAGCGGCAAGAAGCAGCTGCTCGATCGCGAGCTGCTGCGCATGGTGGGCATCCACACCGAGCAGATGCGCGTGGTGGTGGTGAAAAGCTCGAACCACTTCCGCGCCGACTTCCAGCCGCATGCCTCGCAGGTGCTGATCGCCAAGGCGGCCGGCCCGATGGCGGCCGACCCGGCCGACCTGCCGTGGACGCGGCTCCCTGCATCGATCGACCGGAGACCCTGACATGACCGCCCGTACCGACCTCGCCGACTGCACCGCCACCGAGCTGCTCGCGCTGTACCGCAGCGGCCAGGCCTCGCCGACCGAGGCGACGCAGGCCGTGCTGACCCGCATCGAGCGCCTCAACCCCAAGCTCAATGCGTTCTGCTGGATCGCCCACGACGAGGCGCTCGCCAGCGCCGCGCAGAGCACCGAGCGCTGGCGGCGCGGCGCACCGATCGGCCTGCTCGACGGCGTGCCGGCGTCGATCAAGGACCTGATCCTCGCGCGCGGCTGGCCCACGCTGCGCGGCAGCCGCACGGTGGACCCGCAGCAGGCGTGGGACGTCGACGCGCCGGCCAGCGCGCGGCTGCGCGAGGCCGGCGCGGTGCTGCTCGGCAAGACCACGACGCCCGAATTCGGCTGCAAGGGCGAAACCAACTCGCCGCTCACCGGCATCAGCCGCAACCCGTGGAACCCGAGCAAGACGCCGGGCGGCTCCTCCGGCGGCACGGCAACGGCGGTGGCCGCCGGCATGGGACCGATCAGCGTGGGCACAGACGGGGCGGGCAGCGTGCGCATTCCGGCGGCGTTCTGCGGCAACTTCGGCCTGAAGCCGAGCTTCGGCCGCGTGCCGGCCTACCCCTTGTCGCCGATGGGCACGGTGGCGCATCTGGGGCCGCACACAATGAGTGTGCGCGACGCCGCGCTGATGCTCAACGTGCTGGCGCAGCCCGATCCGCGCGACTGGACCTCGCTGCCGCCCGACGGCCGTGACTACCGCATCGGCCTCGACGACGGCGTGCGCGGGCTGCGCATCGCCTGGTCGCCGACGCTCGGGTATGCCAAGAACGTGCATCCCGAGGTCGCCGCCGCCTGCGCGAAAGCGGTGCAGACCTTTGCCGAACTGGGCGCGCACGTCGAGGCGATCGATCCGGGCATCGAGGATCCGCTCGACATCTGCCTGGGCCTGTGGTTCAGCGGCGCCTGGTCGATCTGGAACACGCTGACGCCGGCGCAGCGCCAGCTGGCCGATCCGGACTTCCGCGCCGAGGCCGAGGCCGGCTCGACCATCGACGCACTGCAACTGCAGCAGCTGCACCAACGCCGCGGCGCACTCGGCTCGCACATGCGGCAGTTCATGCAACGGGTCGACCTGCTGGTCACCCCTAGCGTCGCAGTACCCGCTTTCGACGCCCGCCCCGCCGGGCACAGCCCGCTGACGCCCGAGACCATGCTGGGCTGGACGCCGTTTTCCTACCCGTTCAACCAGACCCAGCAGCCGGCCTGCTCGGTGCCCTGCGGGCTGACGAAGGCCGGGCTGCCGATCGGCCTGCAGATCGTCGGGCCGATGTTCGGCGACGCGCGGGTGCTGCGGGCGGCACGCGCGTTCGAAACGCTGCATCCGATTGCGCGGCCCGATGTGGGGGCACTGCTGCCATGAGCGGTCCGTGGTTCACCGGCGATGCCAGCGCGCTGGCTGCAGCGATCGTGCGCGGCGAGGTCAGTGCGACTCAGGCCATGCAACGCACGCTCTCCGCGATCGAGGCGACGAATTCGACGCTGAATGCCGTGTGCCTGGTTCGTCCCGATCTGGCCCGCCAAGGTGCCGCCGATTGCGACGCCGAGCTCGCGGCCTGCCGCGACGATGCCGCGCGCGTCGAGCTGCTGCGCCGCAAGCCGTTCTTCGGCGTGCCGCTGCTGCTCAAGGACGTGGGCCCAGCGTCCGCGCACCCTGAATTGCCGTCGCGCATGGGCTCCCGCGCGTTCGGCGCCGATGGTATCGCCTGGCCAGTGCGCGGCACGTTGACCGAGCGCTACCTGGCCGCCGGCTTCGTGCCGTTCGGCCGCACGACCTCGCCCGAGATGGGCGTGAGCGCCAGCACCGAGGCGCTGGCCTATGGCGGACCGACGCGCAACCCGTGGCACACCGCGTACTCGGCCGGCGGTTCGAGTGGCGGCGCGGCCGCCGCCACCGCCGCCGGCGTCGTGACCATGGCGCATGCGAATGACGGCGCGGGCTCGATTCGCATCCCGGCGTCGGCCTGCGGACTGATCGGCCTGAAGCCGTCGCGCGGGCTGATGCCGGTGGGGCCACTGGTCGGCGAAGGCTGGGGTGGACTGGCGATCGACCATGTGGTGTCGCGCAGCGTGCGCGACTGCGCCATCGCGCTCGACTGCACGTCCGGCGCCGACCCCGGCGCGCCCTATGCCGCGCCGGCGCGCGAGACACCTTTCGCGGCCGCGCTGCGCTCACCGGCGAAGTCCTTGCGCATCGGCTTGTGCAATCGCTTCTTCGAAGGTGATGCGGTGCATCCCGAGGTCGCCGCCGCCGTCGCCGCATTTGCGGCCAGCTTGCAGCAGCTGGGCCACCTCGTTGACGAAGCGACGTTAGACTTCGGCACGCTCGACGTGGTGCGGCCGGTGATGGAGGTCATCGTCACCGGAACCGCCATGCTGCTCGACGGCTTTGCCGCGCAGCGCGGCCGGCCGCTCACCCCCGACGAGCTCGAGCCCGCGGTCTGGAGTGCGCTGCAGATCGGTCGCGCCCGCAGCGGCGGCGACTACCTGCGGGCGCTGAACGAGCTGCACGGTCTGGGGCGGCGCATGGGCCGGTTCCACGAGCGCTTCGACCTGCTGCTCACGCCCACGCTGGCCGAGCCGCCGGCGGTGCTGGGCCGCTTTGCGATGACCAATCCCGACTTCATGGACTACCGGCTCGGCCCGCAGGGCTTGTGGCGCTACTCGCCGTTCACGCCGCTGGCCAACGCGACCGGCGCACCGGCAATCTCGCTGCCGGTGGGCCGGTCGAGCGCCGGGCTGCCGATCGGCGCGATGCTCGCCGCGCCGCTGGGCGGCGACGCGCTGCTGCTGCGCGTGGCCACCCAGTGGGAGGCGACGACGCCGCAACGCGAGCTGATCGCACCTGCCTCGCGGAGCTGACGATGGCCGCCGATGCGATCACCGATCTCGACGCGATTGCGCTGTCGCGCGCGATCCATGCGCGCGAGCTGTCGTGCGTCGAGGTGATGCGCGCCTACCTCGAGCGCATCCACCGGCTCAACGTGCGCTTCACCGCGATCGTCAATCTGGCCGCCGACGACGTGCTGCTGGGGCAGGCAGCGGCCTGCGACGCCGAACTCGCGCGCGGCGCCAGCCGCGGCTGGATGCACGGCATGCCGCAGGCGATCAAGGACACCGGCGCCGCGATCGGCTTTGCCACCACCTACGGCAGCCCGCTGCTGAAGGACGCGGTGGCACGCAGCGACAGCATCATGGTCGAGCGCATGAAGGCCGCCGGCTGCATCGTGATCGGCAAGACCAACATGCCCGAGTTCGGCCTCGGCTCGAACACCTACAACAAGCTGTTCGGCCCCACCGGCAACGCCTGGGACCCGTCGGTCAGCGCCGGTGGATCGAGTGGCGGTGCGGCGGTATGCCTGGCGCAGCGCCTGCTGCCGGTGGCCGACGGATCCGACTTCATGGGCAGCCTGCGCAACCCCGGCGGCTGGAACCATGTGTTCGGCCTGCGGCCGAGCCAGGGCCGCGTGCCCTACGGACCGGTGGCCGACGTGTGGCTGCGCCAGCTGGGCGCCGAGGGCCCGATGGCCCGCACAGTGCGCGACCTGGCGCAGCTGTTGTCGACGCAGGCGGGCTACGACGCGCGCGCCCCGCTGTCGATCGCGCAGGGGCCGCAGAGCTTCGTGCCCGGTCCGCAGGCCAGCGTGCAGGGCCGGCGCATCGCCTGGCTCGGCGATCTCGGCGGCCATCTCGCCACCGAACCCGGCGTGATCGCCGTGTGCCAGCAGGCGCTGCAAGACATGGCTGGCGGCGGCGCCCACATCGAGCCGCTCACCACGATCGGTGTCGACCTCGACCGCGTCTGGCAGGCGTGGCTGCTCTGGCGGCGCGCGCTGGTGGCGCCGAACGTCGGCGCCGTGATGCCGCTGCGGCCCGACGCACGTGAACACATCAAGCCCGAGGCGCTGTGGGAGTTCGACCAGGCGCAGCAGCTGAGCGCGGTCGACTTCATGCGCGCCAGCGAGACGCGCAGCCGGCTGTATGCGGCGCTGCTGGCGCTGTTCGAGCGCTTCGATGCCCTGGCGCTGCCGGTGGCGCAGGTGTGGCCGTTCCCGATCGAGCAGCACTGGCCAAAGCAGATCGCTGGCCGCACGATGGACACCTATCACCGTTGGATGGAGACGACGATCTACGCGACCTTTGCCGGCTTGCCGGCGATCAGCGTGCCGGCGGGCTTTCATGCCAATGGCCGCTGGCCGATGGGCCTGCAGCTGATCGGCCGCCCGCTCGGCGACGCGGCGCTGCTGGAGCTGGCCGCCGGCTATGAGGCGCTGGTGCCCGAGCGGATGGCGCGTCGGCCGCCGGAGCCCTCCGCCACGGATGCCTCCAGCGCGAACGTCAGCGCGTGATCAGCGACCACATGCCGGCGCGCTCGGCCGCGCGGCCATCGGCGCGCAGCTTCAGCAGATGGGCATGCAGCGAGCGCGCAGCCATGGCATGCAGCCGCGGCGGCACCTCCTGGTAGACCACCGGCAGCAAGGTTTCGATCGCGGCCGGCCCGCTGGCCCGCAGCGCGGCCACCACCTTGGCCTCGCGCTGCAGGCGGTGCGCGACGGTGCGGCGCACCACATCGTGCGGCCGATCGATCAGGAAGCCGTGGCCCGGGGCCAGCCAGTCGAGATCGAGCGCAAGCAAGGCGTTCAGCGCGTCGAGATACGCCTGCATGTCGCCGTCAGGCGGATTGATCACCACCGTCGAACCCTGCATCAGGTGGTCGCCGGTGAAGAGCAGCTTCTCCTGCTCGAGCAGATAACACAGGTGGTTCGACGCGTGGCCGGGCGTGTGCACCACGCGCAGCGTGCAGTCAGGCCCGAGCGCCAGCGTGTCGCCATGCGCAAGCACATGGTTGGGGTGGAAGGCGGCGTCCTGCCACTCGGGGTGCTCGGCAACACGCCCGTACAGCGCGGCACCGGTTGCCGTGCGCACCGCCTGCGCGGCAGGGGAATGGTCCTTGTGCGTGTGGGTGACGACGATGCGGGTGATGCGCCCGGGCGCGGCGGCCAGCAGCGCCTGCACATGGCCCGCATCGTCAGGGCCGGGATCGATCAGTGCGCAATCGCCGCCCGCCGGGTCGTGTACGAAGTAGCTGTTGGTGCCGGGGCCGGTCATCATGCTGCCGTTGTCGGCCGTCACCCGCATGATGCGCGGCGACAGGCGCACCGCGCGGCCGGGCACGAGCTCGAAGCTCACGTCGGCGCGGCCCTCGGGGTCGAGGCGGCCGATCTCGGCATAGGCCCACTCGCTGGGCAGCACCGGCCGCGGGCCTTTCGCGCCGACGCCCAGGCGCGGCATCATCGTCGGCACGTCGGGCTGCGCCTTCGCCTCGTCGATCACCTGCGCGACGGTCGTGCACGCGGCCAGCGTCTTGAGGATCTCGCGCGTCACCGGCAGCAGCTTGAGCGCGCGTTCGTCCGACAGCGCCTGTTGCGGTGTCAGCCACATCAGCTCCTCGGCCTCTGTTTCGTCGGCGATGGCGGTCTGCTCAGGCGGCGCCTCGACGACGAAGAAGCGTGTATCGAAGCGCTTGGGCCGGCCCGGCGGCGTGATCCAGTGGCTGAAATAGTGCAGGCGATCGGTCGCCAACGTCAGGCCCCAGGCCTGGCACAGCGAGGTCAGGTCCGTCTCACCGGCGTGCAGCCGGTGGCGGTGCGCGCGCAACTCGGCCGGATCGTGTGCCTCGAGCCGTACCCACGCGCCATCGGCGTCCGTGGCGAACAGCAGGCCGGCCTCTTCGAAGCATTCGCGGATCGCAGCGACCCAGTAGTCCAGTCCGCCGGAACTCAGGCCCAGTCGTGCGCTGGCCTGTGCGTCGTCGAGGCCGCGGCACAGGGCCTCGCGGCCGCGGTCGTGCCCATCGAGCAGGCCGCCGGGAAACACGGCGGCCCCGCTCTGGTGATGGTCGCCCGCGCGCTCGGCGCGCCGCTGCATCAGCACCTCGAGGCCGCGCGGGCTGTCGCGCAGCACGATGACCGACGCGGCCAGCCGCGGTGCCGGATTGCGGTGGCCGTGGGTGCCGCTCACGATGCGCTCGCCTGCAGCAGCACGCCGGCCGCGCGCAGTGCGCTGATCTCGTCGCGCGAGAAGCCGGCCTCGGCCAGCACCGCTTCGCTGTGCGTCCCCGCGGGCACCGGCGAACGCGGCGGTGCGACAGCGCTGCGCGAGAAGCGCGGCGCCGGGGCGGCCTGCATCACGCCATCGACCTCGATGAAGCTCGCCCTCGCCCGCGCATGGGGATGCAGTGGCGCTTCGCCGAGGGAGAGCACCGGGGCCACGCAGGCATCGCTGCCTTCGAGCGCGGCGGCCCAGGCCTCCCGCGTGCGGGTGGCAAAGACAGCGGCGATGGCCTCGCGCATCTCGGGCCACAGGCGCCGGTCGTACTGGCGCTTGACGAAGCGCGTGTCGAGGCCGACACGCTCGGCGAACTCGGCAAAGAACTTGGGCTCCAGCGCGCCGAGCGCAACATGTCGCCCGTCGGCCGTGGCATAGGTGTCGTAGAACGGCGCGCCGCCGTCGAGCAGGTTGGCACCGCGCCCGCGCTCGTCCCAACGGCCGGCCGCCTGCAGGCCGTGGAAGATCGACAACAGCGACGCCGCACCGTCGACCATCGCGGCGTCGACGACCTGGCCGCGGCCCGAGCGCTGGCGCTCGAACAAGGCGGCCATCAGGCCGAAGGCCAGGTACAGCGCGCCGCCGCCGTAGTCGCCGACCAGGTTGAGCGGCGGCACCGGCTTGGCACCCGCGGGGCCGATCGCGTGCAGCGCACCGACCAGAGCGATGTAGTCGATGTCGTGACCCGCCGCCTGCGCCAGCGGCCCGGTCTGGCCGAAACCGGTCATGCGGCCATAGACCAGTGCGGGGTTCCGGGTCGCGCAATCGTCGGGGCCCAGGCCCAGGCGCTCGGCGACGCCTGGCCGCCAGCCTTCGATCAGCACGTCGGCCCGATCGATCAGCCGCAGTGCCGCGTCGCGCCCTTCGGAGCGCTTGAGGTCGAGTGCCACCGAGCGCCGGTTGCGGCCGGTGACGTCGAAGCGCGGCTCGGTCGGCACGCCCAGGCCGCTCGGCTCGGTGCGATCGATGCGGATCACGTCAGCGCCCAGGTCGGCCAGCAGCATGGCGCACATCGGCCCGGGGCCGATGCTGGCCAGTTCGATCACGCGCATTCCGGACAGCGGACCCATCGGCTTCGTCTCCTCGACAAGTCGAGCAGTGTGCCGCAGGTCGCTAACCGTGCTCCTGAAGCTGTTTCGCCCGCTGCAGCAGCTTGTCGAGCGCCGTGGCGAGCGCGGCCCGTTCGTCGGCATCGAGGCTTTCCAGCAGGTAGGCCTCGCGGGCCTGCGCCATCGGCACGATCTTGCGATACAGCGCGCGGCCGGCGGGCTTGAGGCGCACGATCAGGTTGCGGCGGTCTGCCGCGTCGGGCTCACGCTCGAGCAGGCCGTCGCGTTCCATGCGGGTGAGCGCACGGCTGACCTGCATCTTGTCGAGCGTGGTCAGGCTGCCGAGTTCGGCGCCCAGGATGCTGTCGCGGCCGGCCAGAGCGGCCAGGACACGCCACTCATCGCGGGTGAGATTGAAGCGCTGGGCATACACGGCGGCCAGCGAGCGGCTCACCGCCTCCGATACGACGGCGAGCCGATACGGCAGGGAGACTTGCAGGTTCATGATGTCAGATGGCCGGGACTGACCCGAACGGTAACCGACTATACGATCGGCCGGAAGAGGTTTTCCATGGTTGACATTGGATCATTGGTAACGTATGTTATCGATATTGACTCCGGAGCACGCCATGAAGATCGACCTGTCCGCCCTGCTGCAGCAGCTCGAGACCCTGATCCTCGACCAAGTGGGCACCACGGTGTCGAACACCGAGAAGATGGACGCGGTCGTTGCAGCGGCCGTCGAGTGGTGCGACGAACGCCTCGTGTTCCATGGGCCATTCGGCCCGGTCGCCGAAGGCATCACCGACCTTCTGATCCGGGCTCTGCCCCTCCGCCAGCTCGCGCAGGAGGTGTACGGCCAGCTGCGGGTGAACGGAAAGGTCTGACCGTCGATCCGACGCGAGCCGCGCCCCGGGGTATGCTGCTCGCGTCGAGCCGTCGCGCTCGTGGGAGGTCGGGATGACGTTGACGAAGCTGCTCGCCGCCGGTGTACCCGTGTGGCTCACGGAAGAGACCGAGGCGCTGGTAAACCAGGCCGAACGGGTGATCGTCGGAGAGCCCGGGCAGAAGATGGGCGTGCAGCGCAAGGCGTTCGTCCGCGACGCTCTGACGAAGCTGCTCGCGGCTCGCGGGGTCCGGCGGTCGAGCCGACCGGTGGTCGAGCTCCTGATCGAGCTCGTCGTGATGGTCGTGAAGCGTGTCGCGAAGGCCGAGGCGCCGTACGCGAAGCCGCTCACGATCGCGAGCAACGCCTGATGGCTGCCCCGTTCTCATTCGTTGTGCCGCTCGACTGGACCAGCGCCCCGTGGGCGGCAAACTCCACGCCGACAGCGTGGCTCGACGTGAACGGGAAGAAGACGATCCGGTGGCCGGCGGCACCCGACGCCACGGACGAACCGGGTGACCTGCCTCGGCCGGTCCGGTTCAAGTTCCGGCTCGAGGCGCCGATGGTCGACCTGCTGAAGATCGAACGCCGGCTCGACGACGTGAACGGGGGCATCGGCGAGACCGTCGACCTCGACATGGGGATCGACGGGCTCTACCGCTCGATCCGGGCTCGGCTCGAAGCGAGCCTGTGGCCGGACGGCAGGCCGAAGGCGACCTCGCCGGAGGAGGACGCAGCGAACGACGCGGAGATCGACGCGCTGTACCTCGGACCGACCTGCTCGCGGGACCGGAACATCCTCAATCGGATGCACATGCTGCGCGACAGGCAGAAGGTCGCCGCCGAGTGGGCCGTGCTGATCGTCGACCCGCCGGCCGGCTGGGAGGACCTCGCGACCCGTCCGCTTGCGCCGGGCGTCGCCGAGACGATCGCGCTCGCCTACATGAACGCCCGCGGCGAGGCCGCGCGCGCAGCGGGAAAATAGCAGCGCTCCGGATCCTGATGGGGTCGAACGACGCCCCACCGGAGCGCGACGACCACCCCTACCTGCACCGCGCGTACGTCGAGTCGCGGTCGGTTCGGGCGCGCTGGCGGCAGCTGTTCAACCTGCCTCGGACCGACCCGAGGTATCTCGCCGCCACCGAAGACGACATGGTCGCCGACCTGCTCGAAGCGGTGTACGCCGAGGGCGACCGACGGCGGGCTGACCCGGAGTGGCGAGCGATCGAGACCTACCTGCGCGACCCGCGCAAGGCAATCGACGAGGACGACGACCTCGCCGATGATGCGACGAGTGGTACGCTGCACGAGCGGATCCTCGCCTTCGAGCGCTCGCGCAAGGTCGAGGAGGACGGGGGACCCCGGGTGACCTCGGTTAAGCCGAAGCCGCGACCGAAGCTGAAGCCCGGGGGCACGCATGGCTGACAACGAGGTCTCGCTGAAGGTCGGCGCGTCGGCCGAGATCGCCGGCTTGGTCGCCTATGCAGCCGCCGTACGCGATGTGAACGCGGCCCTGCAGGCGAACATCGCGATCACAGCGCAGGCGAACCAGGTCGGCGCTGGCGCCCCCGCCGTGGGTGGTGGCAGCGGCGGCGCGAACTCGGGCGCCCCGCCCCCGGCTCCGACCCCACCCCCATCGTCGGGATCGCACGGTGCGCCGCCACCACCACCGGCCGCAGTTCCCGGTACGCCCGCTGCACCAGGGTCGTCGGCTGCTGGTTCGCCACCGGCCCCGAACGTGCCCGGCTGGCCGGCAGGCACCCAAGCATGGGGCACGCCGGTACCGCCGTCGACCGGTGGCGCGAGCACCGGGTCGCCACCCCCTACGCCCGCGCCTCCGG
>CALMQI010000433.1 GCA_937871935.1 uncultured Burkholderiales bacterium | reverse complement strand
GGGGCAAGCTGAGCGGCTGGTTCCCGGAGACCGACGTGCTGGTGCAGGTGTCGGCGAAAAAGGTCTACGCGTCGGTGCGCTGACCGGTCAGCGGGTCGGCAGGGCGGACAGGACGTCGTACACCGCCTCGGTCGCCGCGGTGTCTCCGGCGTTCGTGGTGACGAGGTACACCCGGTCGGCGTCGATCGCCACCCGGATGGCGGCGTACCAAAAGGTGTTGCTGCCGTCGTGGGTCAGCACCGCCCCACCGAGCTCGGGCATCGACACCACCCCCCAGCCGGCGGCGTAGGTCTCGCCCGGCGGCGGGGTGTGCATCCGGGTGTAGGCCTCGGTGGAGGCGAGCGTGCCCTCGCCGTGGGCGCCGGCGAGGTGCTCGAGCCCGAACTTGCCCCAATCGGCGAGCGAGCAGTGGACGGTGCCGGCCGGCCCGAGGGTCGCGGGGTTGTCGGCGTACAGATCGCCGGGGTCCATCGGCTGGTAGCTGCCCGCCGACCCGCTGTGGCCCCAAGGCTGATCGAACGCGCCCGGCGTCCCCGGCATCGGCGACGCGCGCCTGCACGCGAACACCGCCTACGCGATCGAGCTCACCGCGACCGTGCCCGTCGCCGACTGGAACGGCCAGAAGGTCAAGATCCAGCTCGAGGAGGACGCCTGGTTCGACGGCGAGGTCGTGCGCTACCTCGACGGACGGCAGACGGCGCTGCAGGTGATCGCGGTCGAGTGAGGCGTGGCCAGCCTGTCGCGCACTACCGCGAGGGGTGAGGCGCGAGGCTCTTTTGGCAGCGCGCATCCTGGCCGGGGAGGGGACTGCGCGTACCCTCGGGGCGTTCGAGGACCCATCCGCCAGGAGACTGCCATGAGATACCTGCTCGCATCGTTCGGCGTCCTGCTCGCCTCCATCCCCGCCGTGGCGCAGACACCCTGCCGACTTCCCGGAGTCGCGGTGAGCGTGTCCCCGTCGATCGCCGCGCCGGGACAGGTGGTGTCGGTGACCTTGACGAACAACTCGAACCAGGTGATCCAGCTGCCCAGCTCGTGCGTCTTCGAGGCGGTCCACGCGGGCTCCGCGTGCAGCACGGTTCCGGTGCTCAGTCCGATCTGCCTCTTCGTCATCGTTCCGCTCGCGCCGGGGCATAGCTACACCGGCGCCTGGGACCAGACCGACGACAACGGCGCGCAGGTGCCGAGCGGCTCGTACTCCTTCTTCGTCCGCTACTGGGACGCCGCGTTCACGAGCCTCGTCAGCTGCTGCCCCGAGCTCACCATCGCGAACGCGTTCGCCACGGCCAGCGCGCAGCCGCGGAACGGAGCGGGCTCGAATCCGCTGACGCTCGCGAGCGTGAATCCACCCCGGGTCGGAGCGAGCTGGGACACCAGCCTGGACTGCGCGGCCCACGCGCCAGGCCAGTCGCTCCTGGTCGTCTTCGACGCGCCGGCCACGGGACCGCTGACCTCCTTCGGCCAGGTCCTCGTCGGTGGCTCGCGCCTCGCGCGATGCCGTACCGAGCACAACCGACAGCAGGCGCCGCTTGCCGTTGGCGAACTCGCGCTGCGCGCTGGCCACCAGGCAGTAGCCTGCGGTCTCGGTGTAGCCGGTCTTCATGCCGTCGACCGTTGGGTCACGGCCGAGCAGCATGTTGCGGTTGTCCTGCTTGATGTTGTTGAACGCGTAGTTGCGGATCGAGTAATAGGCGTAGTAGTCAGCGTGGTCGCGGATGATGTGGGCGGCGATCGTTGCCACGTCGCGCGCGCTGCTGTAGTGCCCCGCTTCGGTGAGCCCGGTGACGTTCTTGAACTGCGTGTGCTTCAGGCCCCAGGCCTGCGCCTGCCGGTTCATCATGGCGACGAAGCCGTCGACGCTGCCGGCCACGCCCTCGGCCAGGGCCACGGCGGCGTCATTGCCCGAGACGGCGATCATGCCCTTGAGCAACTCGTCGACCTTGGGCGTCATCTTCGGGTCGATGAACATCAGCGAACCACCACCCTTGCGCTCGCTCCAGGCACGCACCGATACCGGCAGCACCTGCTCCAGCGTGAGCTTCTTGTCCTTGAGCGCGCTGAAGACCAGGTAGGCAGTCATCAACTTGGTCAACGATGCCGGGTCGACCTGAGCGTCGGCCTCGCGCTCGGCGAGCACCTGTTCTGCGTTCAGGTCGATCAGCACGTAGTTGCGTGCCGCGAGTTCGGGGGGCCGCGGCGCCTGGGCGTGAGCCAGCGAAGCCAGCGCGGCGCACAGCGTCGCCATCCACTTCTTGATCATCGACAATCCTCGATGTGTCTGGGTGCCGTGGGCGGGCTCGATCAGCGCGCCCAGGCCTGGGTGACTAGCGACCGCAAGCGGGGCAACTGGCCGTGAAAGAAATGCCCGACGCCGGGCAGCACCACGACCGGCAATGCCTGCGGTCGCGCCCAGTCCAGCGTGGCCTGCAGTGGCACCACGTCGTCAGCCTCACCGTGGATCACCAGTGTGTCAGGCGGCACTGGCGCCACCTTGAAGGTCGACGTCGCTGGTCCGACCAACACCAGCCGCTCTACCGGCTGGGTGTCCGCCAGCCGCGCAGCCACCTGCGAAGCCACGTAGCCGCCGAACGAGAAGCCGCCGATAGACAGCGGCAGGGCTGCATCGCGATAGGCCTGCACGACTGCGAGCGCATCGTCGATCTCGCCGACACCTTGAGCCCACTCGCCCTGCGATTCGCCGACACCGCGAAAATTGAAGCGCACGCTGCGATAGCCCAGCTGCACGAAGGCACGCGCCAGCGTCTGGATGACCTTGTTGTCCATGGTGCCGCCATGCTGCGGATGCGGATGACACAACACCACCACGCCGCGCGGCGCCTGGGCCGGTTCGTCGACCACGCATTGCAGGTGGCCCGCCGGCCCGTCGCACCCGGTGTGCCGCACGGTGGAGTGCATCAGCGCCCGACGTGCGCCGGCAGCAGCAGCCGCTGCACGACCTTGCCCTGCTTGAGGTGCGATTCGACGATCTCGTCGATATCCGCCTCGTCCACATAGGTGTACCAGACGGCTTCGGGATAGACGACCACGACCGGCCCGCCGGCGCAGCGGTCCAGACAGCCCGCCTTGTTGACGCGCACTCCGCCCGGTCCTGCTAGCGATGCCGCTTTGACCTGGTCCTTGCAGCGGTCTAGAGCACGCTGCGGCGCATGCTGCGCGCAGCATGCCTCGCCGTTGTCGCGCTGGTTCAGGCAGAAGAAGATGTGGTGCTTGTAGTAGCTCATGACGGCACGATTGTAGAGAGCGCATGCGCCGGCCAGCTTGGGTACTCAGCTTTCGCGCTCGCCGATACGCATCAGCAACCACCACATCGCCGCGTAGGGCCAGCACCATCCGATCCACTGTGCTACGCCGTGAAAGCGAATGAAGCGGCCTTGCTCCCAACCGCTGAGGCTCTCAGCGAAGTACGGGTCAGATGGTGCTTGCGCCACCAGCGCCACCGACGCTGTGATCGCCATCAGCCCGATGCCGGCGACCAAGCGCACGCCGCCGCGCAGCAGCAGGCCCGCAAGAACCAAACCGAGCGCGATGCCACCCAGCGCCGTGGGCGTGCTCCAGGCCAGTGCATGCTGCGGGCCGAAGTTGAGCGCAGTCGACAGCGTGGTCACGCTGACTGCCAGTGCGGCGGCGCCAGCCGCCAGCAGCGCGCGCCGCCGCATTGATCGAGTCACGCAATAGGAAACCATGCACGGCCCCAGCAGACTGAGCGCCACCGCCAACAGCTCGGCAGCGGGCGCCAGCGGTGCTGGCGCCACGTTGGCCGGCCCTAGGCCGAGCAGCAGACTCTCGGCCCACCGTGCACCGAGCAAAGCATCGCCCAGCTGGTCACGCAGTCGCTCCCATACCTGACCGAGACCGAGCGGGACGGGGGCCGGAAACAACAGACCCACCGGCCACAGCACGACAAGGATCAGGCCCGTTGGCCCATGACGCTCGAACCAGCGCTCCCGTGCCAGCGCGACAGCCTGCCGCCAGCGCGAGTGCCGCAACAAGGCCCCCACTGCGGCACCGGCCAACGCGCCGGCGCCGTTGAGCATCCAGTCCGCCCGCGAGGGCACACGCTGCGGCAGAGCGAACTGCAGCACCTCGAGGGTGTAGGACAGGGCGCAGGCCTGCAACACGGCGCGGCCCATGGCCAGCGAGCTCGTTGCAGCCTCCTGCCTGAGCACGAGCAGCGCACCCAGGGGCAGGTAGGCAGCCAGGTTCGACCAGAGGTCGAAGCGATCGTGCCATTGCGGCCAGGGCAGCACCAGGATGTGCCAGAGCGCCGGACCAGCGGGCCAGCGCCAGCCGCTGAAGGGGAACAGGCTCGCATAGACGATCACCACGAGCCATGCCCAAGTCAGCAGTACCGACAGGCTGCGCTGGCGCGGCGTCGATTCGTTCACGGGCTCACAGCGGCTTGACGACCACCAGTACGACGATGGCGGCGAACAGCAACACCGACACCTCGTTGAAGACGCGATACCAGCGCTCCGTGCGCCGATTGGTCAGTTGCTCAAAGCGACGCAGGATCGAACGGCACGCGTGGTGATACCCAATCACGCCGATTACCAGCAGCAGCTTCAGGTTCAGCCAACCATGGCCGAAGCCGCGCCAGGCGTCGAACCCGAGCCAGAGCCAGAAGCCAAGCAGCAGCGCGACCAGCATCAGGCCGTTGGCGAAGCGGTAGAGCCGCCGCCCCATCAGCAGCAGGCGCTCGCGCTCGGCGTGGCTGTCTGCCGCCACCGCGGCCAGGTTGACGAAAATGCGCGGCAGATAGAACAACCCGGCAAACCAGCTGGCCACGAACACGAGGTGGAAGGCCTTGACCCACAGGTAGGCGCTGCTCATGGAGCGATTATCGCGAAGGGCACCGAGCCGTCGCGCTCGAGCGCAAGACGCGGCAAAGCCTTGCCAAGAAAAAAGAGCCCCGACTTCAACAGTCGGGGCTGCAAGCCTTAACGCTGTCATCACGGTAAGGCACCTGCTCAGGGAGGAAAAGCAGGGAACAACAGCCTTGCGGCTATCATTCGGCGCGCATACTAGCAGAGGGTCGTCGAGGTGTGACTCCGCGTAACACCGGATGGAACCGGCGCAGCGCGTCCCCGTCGTGTCCTCGCCACGCGTGAAGGACGCCGACCGTGCCCACACTGCCCTCCTACCCCGCCAGCCGCCCGCGCCGCCTGCGTCGCGATGCCTTCACCCGCGCCCTGGTTCGCGAGCATCGGCTCGATCCGTCGGACCTGATCCTGCCCGTCTTCGTACTCGACGGCGCCAACCAGGCGCAGGACGTCGCCAGCATGCCAGGCGTGCAGCGCCTCTCGGTCGACCGCCTGCTGCCGGTGGCCGAGCGTTGCCTGCAGCTGCGGGTGCCGGTGATGGCGCTGTTCCCGGTGATCGACACCAAGCTGAAGACGCCCGACGGCCGCGAGGCGACCAACCCGGACGGACTGGTGCCCCGCGCCGTGCGCGAGCTGAAGGCGCGCTTTCCTGAGCTCGGCATCCTGACCGACGTGGCGCTCGACCCGTTCACCAGCCACGGCCAGGACGGCCTGCTCGACGACAGCGGCTATATCGTCAACGACAGTACGGTCCAGGTGCTGGTGCGCCAGGCGCTGGTGCAGGCCGAGGCGGGCGTCGACATCGTGGCGCCGAGCGACATGATGGACGGCCGCATCGGCGCGATCCGCCAGGCACTCGAGGAGGCCGGGCGTATCCACACCCGCATCATGGCCTACAGCGCCAAATACGCCAGTGCGTTCTACGGGCCCTTCCGCGACGCGGTCGGCAGCAAGGGCAACCTCGGCAAGAGCGACAAGAAGGTCTACCAGATGGACCCGGGCAACTCCGACGAGGCGCTGCGCGAGGTGTCGCTGGACATCGCCGAGGGCGCCGACATGGTGATGGTCAAGCCTGGCATGCCCTACCTCGACATCGTGCGACGCGTGAAGGACACCTTCCGCATGCCGACCTTCGTCTACCAGGTCAGCGGCGAGTACGCGATGCTGAAGGCGGCCGCAGCCAACGGCTGGCTCGACCACGACGCCGTGATGATGGAGTCGCTGCTCGCCTTCAAGCGTGCCGGCGCCGACGGCGTGCTGACCTACTTCGCGCTCGACGCAGCCCGGCAGCTGCGTGATGGCTGACGCAGCGCGCCGCGTGCGCGTCTTCCATCTCCAGAGCGATCACCTTGCCGAACTGTCCGAACCATCATGATGCTGGTGGGTCTGTGTCTCGGCGCCTTCTTCTGGCGCAAGCGCTAGCGGGGCACCATCCGCCCTGACGGCATCGCCATCAACGCGCATACGGATCGTCGAAGCCGAGCGCGAGCAGGATGCGCGCCTCGATCGCCTGCATGCGCCGGGCATCGGCCGGACGCACGTGGTCGTGGCCCTGCGCGTGCAGCGCGCCATGGACCAGCAGGTGCGCGTAGTGGGCCGTCAGCGCGATACGCTGCGCCCGCGCCTCGTCGGCCAGCACCGGCGAGGCCAGTACCAGGTCGGCCTGGACGACAGGGTCGCTGCGGTAGGCGAAGGTCAGCACGTTGGTTGCGTAGTCCTTGCCGCGGAAGTCGCGATTCAGCCGCCGGCCCTCGGCGCGCCCGACCAGCCGCACGGTCAGCTCGGCCGGCCGCTCCAACGCCGCGAGCAACCAGCGCCGCACGCGGTGTCGCGGCAGCAGATCGAGATGCCGGGGGTCGGCAAACTGCAGCGACAACTTGAGTGCGGGCGGGGCACTCATCTCGACGGCGCGTCGCGGCGCTGCGCGTCGTAGGCCTCCACGATGCGCCCAACCAGCGGATGGCGCACCACATCGGCCGACGTGAAGCGCGTGAACGCTACGCCGTTCACCTGCCGCAGCACCTGCTCGGCATCGATCAGGCCGCTGGTTGAGCCGCGCGGCAGGTCGACCTGGCTCGTGTCGCCGTTGACGACCGCCTTGGTGCCGAAACCCACCCGGGTGAGAAACATCTTCATCTGCTCGGGCGTGGTGTTCTGCGCCTCGTCGAGAATCACGAAAGCATGATTCAACGTACGCCCGCGCATGAAGGCCAGCGGCGCGATCTCGAGGGTGCCGCGCTCGAACGCCTTGGTCACGCGCTCCAGGCCCATCAGGTCGTACAGCGCGTCGTACAGCGGCCGCAGATAGGGGTCGACCTTCTGCGCCAGGTCGCCGGGCAGGAAGCCGAGCCGCTCACCCGCCTCGACGGCGGGCCGCGTCAGCACGATGCGCTGCGCAGCGCTGCGCTCTAGCGCGTCGACCGCACAGGCAACCGCGAGAAACGTCTTGCCGGTACCGGCCGGGCCGATGCCGAACGTGAGGTCGTGGTCGAGGATATGGCGCAGGTACTGCACCTGGTTCGGTGTGCGCCCGATCAGGTCGGCGCGCCTCGTGTGCAGCACGATCGGCGAGTCACCGGCCGGCGCGGACGGACCGCGCGCGCCAGCCAGGGCCAGTTCGAGACTCTCGGCCTCCACCGGTTGCGATGCCTTCTCGTAGAGCTGCTGCAGCACGTCGCGAGCACGCTCCGCGCGCGGCTTCGCACCTTCGATGCGAAACGCTGCCTGACGCCGCGTGATACGCACGTCGAGCGCTGCCTCGATCGCGCGCAGATGGCGATCGGTCTCGCCACACAGGTGCGCAAGGCGCCGATTGTCCTGGGGCGTGAACTCGTGTCGAAGGATCATGGCCGCACCTGCATTGCGCCATTTTCCCGCGAACGGCAGCCAGCGAGGCGGCGCCCGCCGTAGCCGCGCGATTTCGCCAGGCAGCGATGCTGCACAATCGCCGCGCAGCTCGCCTTCCCATCCGCCACCGACGTGAATCGCGCCCGTTCGCTGTACCTGCGACTGACCCTGTGGCTGCTGGCCGTCTCCGCGGCGGGCGCCGCCTTCGGAGTCGCGCCGATTCCATCGATCCGCTTCGCGCAGGCACTGGCGGTAGCGGCGGATTCCGAGTTCTTCCCCCCTGATCCGAGCCGTGCGCGCACGGTGTCACTGCCCGACGACTGGGCCGACACCCAGCCGAGCGACGCGACTGCTGTGTGGTACCGCGTCAGCTTCGATGCCGAGACGGCGCGGGCCAGCGGCGAGCTGATGGCGCTGTACATCGAGCGTGCCTGCAGCAGCGTGGCCGTGCTGCTCAACGGCAAGTTGATCCATGTGTCGGGCCGGCTTACCGAGCCGGTCTCGCGCAATTGCCAGCGCCCGCAGCTCATCGCGCTACCCGGCGCGCTGGTCGAGCCGCGCAACAACCAGCTCGACCTCAAGGTGGCCGGCTTTCCGCTGCAGCGCGTGGCCTCGCATCAACGCGCTGGCGGCTTGTCCACCTTCGAACTGGGCCCGCATGCGGCGCTCTCTGCCAAGTACCGCTGGCGTACGGCTTTCGCGATCAACCTGCCGCAGGTGGTCACCGGCAGTCTGTTGCTGGTGGGCAGCCTGATCTTCGCGATGGGCTGGGTCAACCGCGCGCAGAGCTTCATGGCCTACTACGGCGCGCTGCTGATCGGCTGGGCGCTGGTGCTCTCGCGGCAGTGGGTGTCGGACCTGCCGTGGCCCAACGCCAGCTCAGAGTTTCTGCTCGCGATGCTAGCCTCGTTCGTCACCTTCGCAGCGGTGCAGTTCCTCATGCGGTACGGCGGCGAGCGCCGGCGCTGGATCGATATCGGACTGCCGGTGCAGTGCGCGATCATGCCACTGAGCCTGATGATCGCCGGCGCGCAGCGTCTGCACACGACGGCCACCTTCTGGTACGTGGTGCTGGCGCTGCAGATTGCCGCGGCCGCGGTGCACTATCTGCGCAAGGCCTGGCTGCTGCGGCGCGAGCAGTTCTGGCTGATGGCCTCGCTCGGTGGCGCCATGGCCGTCGCCGCCGGCATCGAGTTCACGGCCCAGCAGCTGGGCATCGAGCAGCGCGCTGTCGACGCGGCCCAATTGCTGCCGCCGCTGCTGTTCATGGGGCTCGGCCTGCGCATGGTGCAGCACTACGGTCGCGCTTTGCACGACGCGCAACAGGACCGTATCGAGCTCGAGCGGCGCGTGCAGGACGCGGCAGCGCAGATCGAGCGCAACTTCGCCCAGCTGGCCGACCTGAAGGTCGAGCAGGTCACGGAGCGTGAGCGCAAGCGCATCGCTGCCGACCTGCACGACGACCTGGGCGCCAAGCTGCTGACCATCGTGCACACCAGCGACAACGAGCGCATCTCGACGTTGGCGCGCGAGGCGCTCGAGGAGATGCGGCTCTCGGTACGCGGCCTGACCGGCAAGCCGGTGCCGTTGCTCAATGCGTTGGGCGACTGGCGTGCCGAAGTGATGTCACGTCTGGCGCAGGCCGGCGTCGACGGCCACTGGCAGGCGCCGACCGAGGAAGACGTGCCGCAGATGCTGTCGGCGCGCGCCTACGTGCAGACCACGCGCATCCTGCGCGAGGCCGTCAGCAACATCATCAAGCACAGCGGCGCGTCGCGCTGCACCGTGCGTTGCACGATCGCCGATGGTGACTTCCAGCTCATCGTGCAGGACAACGGCAAGGGCATCCCGATGGAGCTCGACGGCCGGCTCGACCGCGGCCACGGCATGGCCAGCATGAAGCACCGCGCCAAGCAGTTGCAGGGTCAGTGCCTGGTCGAATCGGGACCGGGCTACGGAACCGTGATCCGCCTCACGCTTCCGGTGGACCGGCACGTCGCCCCGGCCTGACCCGCTGTTACGATGGTGCAGTTCACTGCCGTGGAGGCATGATGAAGTCGATTCTGCTGCTCGAAGACCTGCCCGAAATTCGCACTTGGCTGAAGTCACTGGTCACCCAGGTCTTCCCGCATGCCCAGATCGTCGAGTGCGCGCGCGTGCACGACGCGCTGGCCCAGGTGTCGGCGCAGAAGTTCGAGCTGGCGCTGATCGACCTCGGTCTGCCCGATGGCTCGGGGGTCGACGTGGTGTCCGCGCTGCGCGAGTCGCAGCCCGAGGCGCAGTCGGTGATCGTGACGATTCACGACGATGACGAGCACCTGTTCCCTGCCCTGCAGGCCGGCGCCTACGGCTACATCCTGAAGGAACAGTCGCGCGAGCTGATCACCGAGCAATTGCAGCGCATCAGCCAGGGCGAGCCGCCGCTGTCACCGTCGATCGCGCGCAAGGTCATCGCTTACTTTGCGGCGCAGGCCAAGCCGCCGATCGATACCTTGCCGCATGTGTCGCTGACCGAACGCGAGAGTGAGGTGCTGTTGCGCGTCGCCAAGGGCTTCACACTGCCCGAGATCGGCGTGCAATTGGGTCTGTCGCGCCACACCATTGCCGACTACGTGAAGCAGATATACCGCAAGCTCAACGTCAGCTCGCGTGCCGAAGCGGCGCTCGAGGCGCAACGCCTCGGGCTGTTTCGCCGCTAGCCCTCCCGCGCCGGCGTCGGCCGGGCGTGCTGCATGCCGTACTACGTATTCAGCGTCGAGCCGTTTGCTCGAATCCAAAAGCTGGCCGAGTTTCCCGGCTTCCGCGACGCGTCGGCGCACGCCAAGGCACTGCGTGCCGCGCAGGCCGATGCAGCCGGCGCGCGCATCAAGGTGATGTTCGCCGACACCGAGCAGCTGGCCGAGGACCTTCTGTGCCAGATCCGCGACCCCGAGCCGGCCGGCGACGAGTGAATGCCGGGCCGCCGCGCGTGCCGGCCGAGCCGCTGGCTGCGCTGGTCGACGCCGTGCAGGCGAACTGCCATGTCGCCGACGCACGCCACGCGACCGAGCTGCCCCTGTGCATCTACCTGCTGCAGATGCGCGAGCTGTACCGCTGGGAGCGGGGCCAGGCGTTCGGCACTGCACTCGATCGGCTCGACGTCGGCTGCTGGTTGGCCCAGCGCGAGGACCTGTGGGCGCGCGTGGAGGCGTCGGCGCTGCGGCCGCTGCCGTGGCAGGGTCGCCTGTTCGACCCGCAGGACGCCGACGCGCTGAACGCAGCGCTCATCCCCCACGGCCTGCTCTACGGTGCGGGCTATGCCGGGTCCGACCGGCCGTCGTTCTTCGTCGCACGGCTGCATCGCGCCGAGCGGCGTGGCGACGATCTGTCCTTGCACGTCGCCGACGCGGAGATGGCGCGTTGCCTGTTCGCGCCGCCGGCCGCGCTGGCCGGCGGCCGCACGATCGTGCTGCGGCGCGAGTCGCTGGCGCGCTGGCTGTGGGAGCGCTTCGAGGCCTTCAGCCTGCGGCCCCACCCCGGTCCGTTCCAGGCGTTGGCGGACGCCTACGGATGGGCCGGACCCGATGGTTTCGTGGCGGCGCTGCCGCGTCTGGTCGACGACCAGAGCGAAACGCTGTTGCTGCACGAAATGGGCGAGCACCAGGCCGCGCGTGAACTCGAGCCGCGCTGGTGCGCGATGCGGCTGGCGCTTCGCCAGCGCCGCACCGAGACGCTGGTGGCGGCCGTACGCGACCACTTGGCCGACCTGCTACTGACACTGCCGACGCTGCTCGAACGCGGCGATGCGCCGGCGATGCATTTCTGGTTCGCCGGCTACGAAGGCCAGCGCCAGCGGCTGTTTCCGTCGCTGCCGCGGGCCTACGACGCATGGCGTGCCGGCGATGCCGGCCGACAGCTTACGCGGGCGGCGCGACACGGCGCGGCGCATTTCCGCCGCCTCGCCGACGATGTGCTGTCGCTGCACGACGGGCTCGGCGACGACGCCGGCCCGGCGATCGATAGCCTGTTGATGGCCCCGGCCGCGGTCTGCCCGTCAGCCGGACACTGACCCGGCCGCCATCCGGCCGCGGCCTCAGGTGTTGGCGTAGCCGCTTGCGCCGCTGAAGGGGGCCCGCGTGGCGGTGCCCGGGCTGTGCGCCTCTTGGCGGCGATCGACCAGCCAATCGGTGGCCGCCGCGGCGGCCCACATCGCGGCCAGCGTCACGTAGGCGGTCAGTGTGAAGACAGCAGCGCCCGAGACGCCCGCGCCGACCGCACAGCCACCGGCCAGCATGCCGCCAAATCCCATCAGCAGCGCGCCGGCGATGTAGCGGCGCATGCTTTGCCCGCCGGAAAAGCCCTCGAGCTTGAGTTCGCGCCACAGTGCGGCCGACACGAAGGAGCCGATGAACACTCCGGGTACCAGGCCAAGGTCGAACTTCCAGGGCTGCCCCGGCGGCGACACCACCAGCAGCAGCACGTCGGCCGCCGGCCCGGTGAACGACAGGCTTTGCACCGGCACGACGGTGTCGAACGCCGCGCGTGCGATGCGGAAGGTGACCAGCCAGGCCAGCGCGACCGTTGTGCCGACGCCGATCGCGCCGATCCAGCCCCAGGGCCGCACGCGCTGGCGTCTGGCCCACCACAACGCCGCGGCCAGCCACAGGCCACCGAACAACACGCCGCCGACATGCCCGATGCCGGTGAGCGCCAGCAGGTCGCGCGAGGTGCCGCCTTCGACCGTCCACCACTGCGCGATCGTGAGACGCAGCGGCGACAGCAGGCCCGACAGTGCCGACAGCGCCGTCACCGCGAAGACCAGTCCCGACAACAATGCGCGCAGATTGCCCTGCGCGGCCAGCACGAGCAGCCGGCTGGCACAACCGCGCGCGAGGATCATCCCGGCGCCGAACATGGCGCCGCCGATCGCCGCGCCGGACAGGCTGCCGCGCGCACTGAGCTGGCGTGCGTCGCCGGCATCGAACCAGCCGGCGGCCGCGAACAGCTGTGTCAGCACGACCGCAGTGGCAAAGGCGAACAGCCAGACCGTCAGCTTGCCTTCACGAGTGCCGCGCGCGAACTCGATCACCGCGCCACGCAGGCAAAAGCGTGATCGCTGGGCGAAGAAGCCGAAGGCCACGCCGATCACCAAGCCGACGACGGCCAAGGATTGGGTCTCGCCCAGCCGTGTCAACAGGCCGTCGAACATGGTCCGGAGTTCGCGCTCAGCGGCGGCTGCTCCTCAGAACTCGATCTGATCGACGATGGCCTTGATGCCGGCGTTGGCGCAGGCCTCGTCAGCATCACCACCCGGCGCACCCGACACCGCGATCGCCCCGAGCGTCTGGCCGCCGGCCTCGATGGTCAATCCGCCACCGCCGGCGAACACCCGGGGCAGGGCCCGCACGCCGCTCATCGGTCTGCCGGGCTGCGTCTCGGCGGCCAGCGCGGTGGTCGGCGTACGAAAGCTGGCCGCCGTCCAGGCCTTGTTCATCGCGCCGTCAATGGTGTGGGCGCCGGCGAATCGATCGCGCAGCAGCACCTGCGTCAGGCCGGCCCGGTCGACGACCGCCACCGCGGTCTGCCAGCCATTCTTGCGACAGTGCTCCAGCGCCGCACGGGCGGCGACAAGGGCGGTCTCAGGCGTCAGGGATCGGCTCGAAAAGGTGCCCTGCTGGGCCAGCACCGTGCAAGACACGGCGCTCATCAAGATGCAGACAATGGTCTTCATGTCGGTGTCTCCTGCGAACGGCCTGTCGCACCGTCCGGGCTGGGTCTATGATGGAAAATATCAGTCTATGCGGAAGTAGTGGTGTGAATGTGAGGCAGCGCAAGTCCGCACTGCGACGTCGCTGCGTCGCGCTCACGACGCGTGGGCGCGAGCCTTTCGACGAGGCCTATGCCAAGTGTGGAAGCGCGGGCCGGCAAGTGAGGCATCCCCCAGCCCGCGGACTGGAGTGACGACGATGAATCACAAGGCATCCGCGGCCCCCGAGGCCGATGTGCAGGATGCGGTGTTCGATAGCGTGGCCGAGCTGTTCTCGATGCTGTCGACGCCGATCCGGCTGAAGATCATCAGTGCGCTGTGCCACGGCGAGAAGAACGTGTCGCAACTTCTGCAGGAGATCCACACCACGCAGCCCAACATGAGCCAGCACCTGTCGACGCTGTATCGCGCGGGCGTCCTGGGCCGGCGCCGCGACGGCACCCAGATCCACTACCGGCTCGAGAGCGAGCGCGTGGCGAGCCTGTGCCGCGCGGTATGCACGCAGGTGGCGATCGAGATGGCCGGCACAGGCGACGTGACATCCGCCGAACGGCTGCTGCCGCGCGGTCGTTGAGCGCGTCTCAGCCGCGCTCGCAGCTGATGGAAGCCGTCGCCACCAGTTCGTCGAACAGGGCCATCGACACGCGGCCCGGCACGGCAAAGGGATCGAGCGTCGCGCTGGCCGAGTACTTGAGCAGCAGCGCCGGGTTGAGCCCGCTCATGTGCACCTGGCCCATCGCCCAGCCGGCGAAGCGGCGCTCGTCGATCTCCTCGTAGGCGAGCAACTCCACGTCGGTATGCCGCGCGTCGGCGACGATGCGGTTGTACAAGCGATTGGCGGTGGTGCGGCTGCCCTCGAGCACCTGCAGAAAGATGCCCGAGGCGAAACACAGCACGCCAGTGATGCCGTGCTGCGGATTGTGGGTGCGGCACTGGCGCAGCAGTGACTGCAGCTCCTCGTGGTCGAGCGCCGGGACGGCCCGGCTGGCGTACATCAATCGAACGAGCATCGTCTTTCAGTCTCCGCTAGGAGGCACTCTTCTTTGACAGCAGCGAGAGAAACTCGCGCCGCAGGTGCGGGTTCTTCAGGAAGGCGCCGCGCATCACACTGTTGGTCATCGCCGAGTCGTCGTCCTTGACGCCGCGCCAATGCATGCAGAAATGATCGGCCTCCATCACGATGGCCAGGCCGTCGGGCTTGACGCGCTCCTGCAGCGCGTCCGCCAGCATCACCACCGCCTCCTCCTGGATCTGCGGGCGCGTCATCACCCAGTCGGTCAGGCGCGCGTACTTCGACAGTCCGATCAGGTTCGAGTGCTCATTGGGCAGGATGCCGATCCACACCCGGCCGAGGATCGGGCACAGGTGGTGTGAACAGGCGCTGCGCACGCTGATCGGGCCGACGATCATCAGCTCGTTCAGGCGCGACGCGTTCGGGAACTCGGTGACCTTGGGTGCGCTGACGTAGCGGCCGCGGAACACCTCGTCGATGAACATGCGGGCCACGCGCTCGGCGGTGCCATGGCTGTTGTGGTCGCCGTCGGTGTCGATCACCAGTGCGCGCAGCACGTCCTGCATCTTGACGCGCACCTCCTCCTTCAGCTGCTCCAGCTCGCCAGGGCGCACGAAGTCGGCGATGTTGTCGTTGGCGTGGTAGCGGCAGTCGGCGCCGACCAGCCGGTAGCGGATGCGCTCGGACACCGGCAGCTCGGCCAGGTCGTCCTCGCTGCGCAGCAGGCGCGTCATCGTGGTGTTCTTGTCGGGCATGGTGACCTCGGCGCGGATGTCCGAATCATTGTGGCAGCGCAGCCCGAGCGACGCACGGGCGGGGTCTAGACTGACCCGATGACCGGTCCGACGGCCACTTTGCCCCGAACGCCCACGCCGCCGCTGGCGCGGCTGCTGCTGCCCACTGCCGACTCGGTGGCGGCGGTGCGCGCCGGCCGCTCGCTGACCGACGTGCTGTCCAAGCTGCGGCCGGAGCTGCGGCCCGCGGTGCTGGCGCTGTCCAGCGACGTGCTGCGCCAGCTCGGCGCCGCGCTGGCGCTGCGCGAGCAGCTGGCACCCAAGCCGCCGCCGGCGCCAGTGGATGCGCTGCTGCTGTGTGCGCTCGCATTGCTGTGGCCGCGTGATGGCGGCCCCCGATACACCGACCACACGCTGGTCAACCAAGCGGTAGGCGCGGCGCGCATGCGTTTTCCCGCTGCCACCGGCTTCGTCAACGCAGTGCTGCGGCGTTTCGTGCGTGAACGCGATGCCTGGGTCGCTGCGATCGGCCAGCAGCCGGTGGCCGCCTACAACCATCCGTTGTGGTGGATAGAGCGGGTGCGCCACGACTGGCCCGAGTCCTGGCAGGCCCTGCTGCATGCCGGCGCACAGATGCCGCCGCTGGTGCTGCGCGTGAACGCGCGGCGCAGCAGCGTCGAGGCCTACCTGTCGCGGCTGTCGGTGCAGGGTCTGGCCGCCCAGGCAGTCGGGCCGCAGGCGATCTGGCTTCACGATCCCGTGCCGGTGCACGAGCTGCCGGGGTTCGTCGATGGCGAGGTCTCGGTGCAGGATCTGTCGGCGCAACGGGCCGCGCCGCTGCTGATCAGCAGCGGCTTGCACCCCGGTGCGCGCGTGCTCGATGCCTGCGCCGCGCCGGGCGGCAAGACCGCGCACCTGCTGGAACTGGCCGATCTGCAGGTGACCGCGCTCGACGCGGATGCCGGCCGGCTGCAGCGCGTGCGCGACACGCTGGGCCGGCTGCACCTGCGGGCGGCCGAGCTGCGCTGCGCGGATGCGCGCGCTGTACCCACATGGTGGGACCGTCGCCCCTTCGACGCGGTGCTGCTCGACGCGCCGTGCACGGCCTCGGGCATCGTGCGGCGGCACCCCGACATCCGCTGGCTGCGCCGGCCTGACGACCTGACCGCGCTGGCCCGTCTGCAGGCCGAACTGCTCGACGCGTTGTGGCCGCTGGTGGCGCCGGGCGGCTGCCTGCTGTATGCCACCTGCTCGATCTTCCGGGCCGAGGGCCAGCAGCAGATCGACGCTTTTTTGCAACGCCACGCGGGCGACAAGCCGACCGTGGACCCTGCCTCGCCGGGGCATCTGCTGCCGCTGCCAGACAATTCCCGTTCCCTGGTCGCCGGGCCTGCGTTGGCCGGCGATGGCTTCTTCTACGCCCTGTTGCGAAAGCCCTAGAGCCCCGCCACCCATGCGCCGCGCGAGGTTGCCCCGTCTCCTGCCGCGCCTGGCGCGGCTGTGCGTGCTGCTGTGGCTCATGCTTGCGGCGACCGCTCCGGTGCGGGCGCAGGGGGTCGAGCTCAACACGCTGGAGCTCGCCCAATCCGAGGGCGCGCTCACGCTGGAGTTCAGCGCGCGACTCACCTTGTCGCGTGCACTGGAAGATGCGCTGCGCCGTGGGGTGCCGATGTACTTCGAGTCGGAGGCGGCGCTGTACCGGTCACGCTGGTACTGGCGCGACGAACGCGTGTCGCAGGTGTCACGCAGCTACCGGCTGTCGTACCAGCCGCTCACCGCCGCCTGGCGGGTCAGCCTCGGCGGCCTCGCGCAGACCTATCCGAGTCTGTCAGACGCCCTGGCGGTGATCTCGCGCGTCAGCGGCTGGCGGGTGGCCGACGCCAGCCAGCTGGAACCCGAGCAGCGCTACTACGTCGAATTCAGCTACCGGCTCGACAACACGCAGCTGCCGCGGCCGATGCAGATCGGCCTGGGCAGCGAATGGTCGTTGGGCATCGAGCGCACGATTCGACTGGACGAGCGGGTGCTCGACCCGACCAAGAAATGAGCAAGCCTCTGCGCTGGGCCCTGCTGGTCGCCATTGTGGCGGCCGCCGGCGCAGCGCTGGTCATCGCATTCATGCTGGCGCTGACCAGCGAGCGCGACTTGTTCGAGCGCAATTTTGTCTGGCTGTTCTGGGTCAACGTTGCGGTGGCCTGCGCGCTGGCGCTGGTGATCGCGATCGCCGCTGCACGGCTGGCCATGCGGTTGCGCCGCGGCAAGTTCGGCAGCCGGCTGCTGCTCAAGCTGGCCGGCATCTTTGCCTTCGTCGGCGTGGTGCCTGGCGTCCTGATCTACACCGTGTCGGTGCAGTTCGTCTCGCGCAGCATCGAGACCTGGTTCGACGCGCGGGTGGCCGGTGCGCTGGATTCGGGCCTGTCGCTCGGCCGCAGCACGTTCGAGGTGCTCGGCAGCGATCTGCTGGCCAAGACGCGGCTGGCCGCCGAACGCCTGGCCGAGAACCGCGGCTCGATCGGTCCGCTGTCGCTCGAACGTGTGCGTGAGCAGATCGCGGCGCGCGACGTGATGCTGCTCGGCCCGGGCGGTCAGCTGCTGTCGAGCGCCAGCGCACGCTCCGACGGCATGGCGACGGAGCGGCCCTCGGCGACGCTGCTGCGTCAGGCTCGATCCACCGGTGCGACCAGCCAGATCGAAGGCCTGGACGACGAACCCACCGCGGGGGCCGTCCCGCGCGTGCGCCTGCGTGCGCTCGCGCTGCTGCCGCGCACCGACTTGAGCCTGGCGCAGAGCGAGGACCGCTATCTGTTCGTCGTGCAGTCGGTGTCGCCGCAACTGGTGAGCCATGCGCTGGCCGTGCAGAGCGCCTATCGCGAGTACCAGCGTCGTGCCATCGCGCAGGACGCCTTCCGCCGCATGTACATCGGTACCTTGACGCTGGCGCTGGTGCTGGCGGTGTTCGGTGCGGTGCTGCTGGCGGCGCTGCTGGGCAACCAGATCGCGCGGCCGCTGGTGGTGCTGGCCGAGGGCGTGCGTGAGGTCGCCGAAGGCAACCTGACGGCCAAGCCGGTTTTCGCCTCGCGCGACGAGCTTGGAGGTCTGACGCTGGCGTTCGCGCGCATGACCGAGCAGTTGTCCGACGCGCGCGAGCAGGTCGATCGCGGTGTGGCTCAGCTCGAAGGCGCACGCACGCGCCTGCAGACGATCCTGGATTCGCTCAGCGCCGGCGTCATCGTGTTCGACCGCCAGCGGTGCATCGACACGGTCAACCCGGGTGCGACGCGCATCCTGCGCCAGCCGTTGTCGGCCTATCGAGGCCGGGGGCTCGACGCAGTGCCCGGGCTGGCGGAGTTTTCCCATGCCGTGTGGCAGCGCTTCGAGCTGCATCGGGCCAGCCCCGAGGCCGGCGAGCGCGATCATTGGCAGGACGCCTTCGACCTGCAGCTCGGCAACCAGGAGACGCTCAACCTGCTGGTGCGTGGCGCCGCGCTGCCCGGTGAGGCGCGGCTGATGGTGTTCGACGACATCACCGAGGTGGTGTCGGCGCAGCGGTCGGTAGCCTGGAGCGAGGTGGCGCGCCGCCTGGCGCACGAGATCAAGAACCCGCTGACGCCGATCCAGCTGTCGGCCGAGCGCATCAAGCACAAGCTCGAGTCGCATCTGCAGCCCGCCGACCAGGCGCTGCTCGATCGCTCGGTGGCCACCATCGTGGCGCAGGTGCAGGCGATGAAACAGCTGGTCGACGAGTTCCGCGACTACGCCCGGCTGCCGGCGGCGCAGCTGGCGCCGTTGGACCTGAACGCGCTGGTCACCGAGGTGCTGGCGCTGTACGGCGGGGCGCTCGAGCAGGGTCGCATCACCGCCGCGCTGGAGAGCGCGCTGCCGGCGGTCGAGGGCGACGCGACGCAGTTGCGCCAGGTGACGCACAACCTGCTGCAGAACGCCCTCGACGCGGTGGCCGATCGCGCAGATGCCCGCGTAGAGGTGCGCACCGAGTTCGCCCACAGCGCCGGTAACGAAGTGCGGGCGGTACGCCTCGTTGTGACGGACAATGGCCCCGGATTCTCCGAGAAGGTCTTGAAGCGCGCGTTCGAACCCTATGTGACGACCAAGGCCAAGGGCACCGGCCTGGGCTTGGCCGTGGTGCGCAAGATCGCCGACGAACACGGTGCGCGGGTACGCATCGGCAACCTGCGCGCAGGCGGGGCCGCCGAGGGTCCGGTCGTGGGGGCCCAAGTTTCGTTATCATTTTCCAGATTGGTATCCGCACCCGGGGCGGCCAGCGGCGAGGGCGATGTGCCCCACGCAGCCGCCGGTGGGGCGGCGACGCAGGTGCATTGAGCGCGGATGGCAACGATTCTTGTAGTGGACGACGAGCTGGGCATTCGAGGCCTGCTGTCCGACATCCTGTCCGACGAAGGGCACACGGTCGAGCTGGCCGAGAACGCCGCCGAGGCTCGTGCAGTGCGCGAGCGCATGCGCCCGGACTTGGTGCTGCTGGACATCTGGATGCCCGATGTCGATGGCATCACGCTGCTCAAGGAGTGGGGCTCCGCCGGACTGCTGTCGATGCCGGTCATCATGATGAGCGGCCACGGCACCATCGACACCGCGGTCGAGGCCACCAAGTTCGGCGCCTCGGCCTTCCTTGAAAAGCCGGTGACGCTGCAGAAGCTGCTGCGGGCGGTGGAGCAGACGCTGGCCAAGCCGACGCCGCGACCGGCCGCACCCAACGGCGGCGGTGGCGCGACGATCTACCGGCTCGACACCGCGGCGCTGGCCCACGAGGCGCCGATGCCCGGCGCCGGCATGGCGCCGATGCTGGCGCCGCTGCCGCTCGGACCGCAGTCGGAGCAGTCGTTCGACCTCGACCGGCCGCTGCGCGAGGCGCGTGATTCGTTCGAGAAAAGCTACTTCGAGTTCCACCTGGCCAAGGAAAACGGCTCGATGACACGCGTGGCAGAGAAGACCGGGCTGGAGCGCACGCACCTGTACCGCAAGCTCAAGCAGCTGGGCGTGGATCTCTCGCGCAACAAGCGCGGCAGCGCGCTCTAGCCAAGCCGCCCAGCGGGCGGCCTCTATAATTGTCAGCTCCCGGCCTGGTAGCTCAGTTGGTAGAGCAGCGGATTGAAAATCCGCGTGTCGGTGGTTCGATTCCGCCCCAGGCCACCAACCTCCACTCCGGCGAGGTTCGGATGACGGCCAAGCCTCCCTCTTCCCCCGCTGACGCGCCGCGGCTGGATTTCAGCGGCGAAATGAGCTACGGCGACTATCTGCATCTCGACGCCGTGCTCGGCGCGCAGCATCCGCTGTCGCCCGACCATAACGAGATGCTGTTCATCGTGCAGCACCAGACCAGCGAGCTGTGGATGAAGCTGATGCTGCACGAGCTGCGCGCCGAGGGCATGACGGATTACTTCGGCGTGCCGATGCTGTTCAGCTCGGGCAGCGTCAACTTCCTCGCGCTCGCGACCACCGCGCCGGGCGGATTTACCGACAAGGAGCTCGAGCGCTTCGCCGCGCTCGCCAACCTGCTCGCGCCCGTGGTCGAAATCATCGAGGCGCGCCGCATGACGCTCGGCCTGCTGGACACCTTCGTCGGGCCGCGCATCGGCAAGCGGATCCTAGAGGGCCAGGTGAAGCGCGGCGACGGCGACCTCATCGACGCGGCGTTCTGGTACTCGGACCTGCGCGGTTTCACCGCGCTGTCGGAGTCGCTGCCGGCCGCGGACCTGCTGCAGCTGCTGAACGAGTACTTCGAGAGCTGCGCCGCGGCCGCCGCGGCGCGCGGCGGCGAGATCCTGCAATTCATCGGCGACGCCATCCTCATCGTCTTCGAGATCAAGCGGCCCGAGGACGAGGCGACGGTCTGCGAGGACGCGCTGGAGGCCGCCATCGACGCCTTCAACGCCATCGCGGTGGTGAACCACCGGCGCCGCCATGCCGGGCAGCCGACCATCGAATTCGGCCTCGGCCTGCACCTGGGCACGGTCACCCACGCCAACGTCGGCGCGCCCAACCGGCTCGCCTTCAACGTGGTCGGCCCGGCCGTGAACAAGACCGCGCGCATCCAGGCGCGCACCAAGGATGCCGGCACGCCGCTGCTGGTGTCGGCCGAGTTCGCCGCGCGACTGCACCGCCCCATGCGCAGCGCC
>CALMQI010000432.1 GCA_937871935.1 uncultured Burkholderiales bacterium | reverse complement strand
GGCGAGCACCGACCCAGTATGAGCCCCGGCCGGGTACCGCCTGGCGCGATGCGCATCGCTCAGACTTGCGCTGCCCGTTGCAGCACCTGCCTGCCTCGAAAGGACGCCGGGCGGGGCTAGACCTCGGCGTCCTGCGGCACCGCAGCCGCATCGAAGCGTTGCGCGCCGGTGTAGCAGATGAAGCGCCCGCGCGACGCACGGCCGAACAGCGTCATGCCCAGGCGTTGCGCCAGGTCGTGGCCCATCGCGGTGATGCCGTTGCGCGAGGCGAGGATGGGCACGCCGATGCGCGCGGCCTTCATGACGATCTCGCTGGTCAGGCGGCCGGTGGTGTAGAGCAGCGTGTCGCTGCCGTCGATGTCGTGCATCGCCATCCAGCCGGCGATGGTGTCGACCGCGTTGTGGCGGCCGACGTCCTCGACGAAGTACAGCATCTCGGTGCCGCGCCACAGCGCCGTGCCGTGTACCGAGCCGGCCAAGCGGTGCACGCTCGGCCGCTGGCGCATCGATTCGAGCACGGTGTTCAGCGTGTCCTGGTGGATGCGTGCGCTGTTCGCGTCGGGCAGGGTCAGGCTCGGCAGTTCAGCGATCAGGTCACCGAACACGGTGCCCTGGCCGCAGCCGGTGGTGACGACGCGGCGTGCGGTCCTGGCCTCGAGGTCGTGAATGCCGGCATGCGTGCGCACGGCAGCGGCGTCGACACTCCAGTCGACGGTGATCGACTCGACCTCGGCCGCGTCGCGCACCAGCCGCTGGTTCAGCAGGTAACCCAGCACCAGCAGCTCGGGGCATTGGCCGAGCGTCATCAGCGTGACGAGCTCGCGCTTGTCGACGAAGAGCGTCAGCGGCCGTTCGTCCGGGATGTGGATCGTGCGCCGCTCGCCGGCCGCGTCGACCACCTCGATCTCGCGCGTGAGCGGACAGCACTGCGCGGTCAACCGGGGCTTCGGGCGCGCAGGAGTTTGTGCGACAGTCACGGCCCGTAGTGAACCACAGGTGCGAAGCAGGCGCCCGCAACATGGTGATCGAAGCCCGACACGTGACCGGCCTCGTGCTCGCCGGCGGCCGCGGCAGCCGGATGGGCGGTGTCGACAAGGGGTTGCAGCTGCATCGCGGCCGGCCGCTGGCCTGGCATGCGATCGAGCGGCTGCGGCCGCAGGTCGGCGCACTGATCGTCAATGCGAACCGGCACGTCGACCAGTACGCCCGGTTCGGCGCGCCGACGGTCGCCGACGCGCAGGCCGACTTTGCCGGCCCGCTGGCCGGCATGCTCGCTGGATTGGCGCTTTGCCGCACGCCTTACCTGGTGACAGTACCGTGCGACACGCCGGCGTTGCCGTCCGATCTGGTGCGTCGACTCGCCGACGCGCTGGATACGCCCGGCGCGCAGATCGCCATGGCGGCCACGCGCGACGCGACGGGTGCGTTGCAGCGCCAGCCGGTGTTCTGCCTGATGGCCGCCACGCTGCGCGCCGATCTGGCGGAGGACCTGGCGCGCGGCGAACGCAAGATCGATCGCTGGGCGGCGCGGCACGGCCTCGTGGAGGTGGCGTTCGATGACGAACAGGCGTTCTTCAACATCAACACCCGCGACGATCTCGATGCGCTCGACCGCGATTGACGGCTTCAGCCGCGTGCTGGCGTGCGGGGCGAGCCGGTTGCCGCCACGGTGCGGCAGTGCAGCAGCTGACCCGTTCGTCGACCGTCCCTGGGGAAAGCCTGGATACCCGATTTTTCGGAAGTTGACTGCGGTCAATCGTTTTTCGGCGCTCGACTCCGAGCATAGGCCGGGCTTTCCATCTGTCGCGCGAACGCGGCGTCCGTCATGATCACGAGATCCATTGCAAGCCAAGGAGTCCGTATGCTGACCCTGTCCTCTTCTTTCCCGCTCAAGCGCTTGGCCACCGTGGCGCTCGCCGCAGGTTCGGTGCTGGCGAGCGCCCCTGCGCTGGCCTGGGAGCCCACCAAGCCGGTCGAGTTCGTCATCCCGGCGGGTACCGGTGGCGGTGCCGACCAGATGGCGCGCTTCATCCAGGGCGTCGTCGTCAAGCACAAGCTGATGAAGGAGTCGATGGTCGTCGTCAACAAGTCCGGCGGCGCCGGCGCCGAAGGCTTCCTGTCGGTCAAGGACGCCAAGGGCGACCCGCACAAGATCATCATCACGCTGTCCAACCTGTTCACCACGCCGCTGGCCACGGGTGTGCCGTTCAACTGGAAGGACATGACACCCGTGTCGATGCTGGCGCTCGACCAGTTCGTGCTGTGGGTCAACGCCGGCACGCCGTACAAGTCGGCCAAGGAGTACATCGACGCCGTCAAGGCCGCCGGTCCCAACAAGATGAAGATGGGCGGTACCGGATCGAAGCAGGAAGACCAGATCATCACCGTCGGCCTGGAGAAGGCCACCGGCACGAAGTTCATCTACGTGCCCTACAAGGGCGGCGGCGAAGTGGCGGTACAGCTGGTGGGCAAGCATGTCGACTCGTCGGTGAACAATCCGATCGAGGCCGTCGCGCAGTGGCGCGCGGGCGCGCTGCGGCCGCTGTGCGTGTTCGACGACACCCGCATGCCCTACAAGCAGAAGGTCACCGACACGATGTCGTGGAACGACATCCCGACCTGCAAGGAGTCCGGTGTGCCCACCGACTACGTGATGCTGCGCGGCATCTTCATGCCTGGCGGCGTGAAGCCTGAGGAGGTCGCCTACTACGTCGATCTGTTCACGAAGGTTCGCGCCACGCCGGATTGGAAGGAATTCATGGAGAAGGGCGCGTTCAACGACACCTTCATGTCGGGTCCGGATTACGCCAAGTGGGTCGCCGCCGCCGACGCCACGCACTTCGACCTGATGAAGGAAGCAGGCTT
>CALMQI010000431.1 GCA_937871935.1 uncultured Burkholderiales bacterium | reverse complement strand
TTGATTCCTGGGTGGTAACGGATGCGCTCTGGCAGCGCGTGGAACCACTGGTACCGCAACGCGCTCTTGTAGCGGGCAAACAGTATGTGCGCAAGCCTGGAGCCGGTCGCCCGGCGAAGCCGGCGCGCCTGGTGTTCGAGGCCATCGTGTATGTTTTGCGCACGGGCTGCCAGTGGAAGGCGTTACCTGTGGAGCGCTTTGGTAGCGCCAGTGCCGTTCACAAGCGCTTTCTCGAATGGGAGAAGGCCGGCTTTTTCGAATCGGTCTGGAGAGCCGGGCTGGCAGAGTACGATGACATGCAGGGTATCGCTTGGCGCTGGCAAAGCATCGATGGCGCAATGATGAAGGCGCCTCTGGCGCAGGAGGCTGTAGGGCGCAATCCCACGGACCGGGGAAAAAGGATGGACTGCACCTGCTCTGGTGGGGTGGCGATCTGCTGCGGAGTGTTTGCGTGTACCGGAGGCCGGGCCGGCACGACCTGCGGTGCTGTGTTTACGGCATCGGGCAGCGGCGCCATCACCGGTGCGCTGGCCTGCGCTGCGGGCGCTTCCGTGCCGTCTGCCCACCACCAGACGCCCAGCGCGACCAGCAACACCGCCACGCCCAAGAGCGCGTGCCAAGGGCGAAGGGCGCTGGGCTTGGCGCGGTCGCGCCCGGGCGGGAGCGCGAGCTGGCTCTTGAGCCCAGGCACGCGGCCCCGCTCGCGCTCGGCTTCGGCCCGCTGGAGTGCGTCGAGTATGTAGGACATGCAAATCGGTGAGGGGTGGCGCCAGAGGGCGGGTCAGGGCTTGTTGGCGAAGAGCCGGGGCTCATCGACACCACTGGCGAGGTTGACCTGCATGAAGGTCATGGGTCCAGCAATCCCGGCGGCGTCCACACCTTGCGACTGCTGAAATGCCTTCACACGCGCATCCAGACTGCTGACCGATGATGGAACTCGGCCTTGCGCCTGCAGGCTGGCAATGCGTTCGCCCAACCAGAGGCCTGCGGGTCCCTCCAAGCCATTCACCAACCGGCCGCTGTGACCAGGTGGCGTGCGCCACAAAGTGGAGAACTCGCCTCGCCACAGACTCGCCAGCGCGGTCAAGGGCAGGCGCCATTGTTGTTCGCCCGCCTGCAACGTCACGCTGTCGACTGTCATGCCCGTGATCAGGGCACGCCCGACGCCTTGTCCATCGGCGCGAAGAATCAGGATGCCGGGGCGGTTGAGCTGGCGCAGCCCGTTGAGGGTCATTCGGTCCGTGCGGTAGCACTGCAGCTGGTGTTGAAGTGCGGTGGCACAGGCTTCGCCCGTGGTCAGCGCTTGCCCCCAGAGCGGACCAAGTTCGCGCCACGCGGTGGTCTCGTTGTTGATCAGGGCACTGAAGGCCGGCATGCCTTCCATCGGTGGGCGGGCCGGCTCGGGTGCAGGGTCGGCCTGGGGTGGCGTGCTCGCCTCCACCGGCGCCGCAGACGCGGGAAACGTTTGAGCGGCAACCAACGGTGCGCTCACGGCCGCAGCGCTGGACTCCAGCGGTCGGGCCGCAGGCTGTGAAGTGCTCCACCACCAGAACAAAGCCCCAGCCACCAGCGCGCCGCCCAGAGCGCCAGCCCCCAGTGTGCCCAGCCAGCCGGGCAGTGCTTGCAGGCGCGTCGGTGTTCCGTGCGCGGGCGTGCCGGCCACTTCACCCTCGAACACTTCGCGCGCGGCCTTGTCGACAACTGCAGCCGCCACCTGCGGTGCTCCGCTGGCGTAGGCACCCAGCAGCGCACGGTCGCACAGCAAGTTGATGCGCCGCGGCACGCCACGGGCCAGGTCGTGAATGCGCGCCACTGCCTGACGGGAGAAGGGCAACGGCCCACGCAAACCGGCGACCTGCATGCGGTGCTGGACGTACTGCAAGGTCTCGGCTTTGTCGAGCGTACCGAGGTGAAAACGCGCAATCACCCGCTGGGCGAGTTGTTCGAGTTCGGGCTTGGCCAGGATGGTGCGCAGCTCGGGCTGACCGATCAGGATGATCTGCAGCAGCTTTCGCTCGCTGGTTTCCAGGTTGGTCAGCAGGCGCAGTTGCTCCAGCACGTGAGGGGTGAGGTTCTGCGCTTCGTCGATGATGAGCACGTTGCGCTCGCCCCGGGCGTGGCTGGCCATCAGGTAGGCGTTGAGCGGATCGAGGTGGTCCTTGATGGTGGCCGGGCCGATGCCTTCGTGCTTCACCTCGATGTGGAACTCGCTGCAGATGGTCTTGAGCAGATCGCTGACGGTGAGCTTGGGATTGAAGATGTAGGCGACCCGGCAGTTCTCGGGCAGCTGTTCGAGGAAGCAGCGGCACACCGTGGTCTTGCCGGCACCGATCTCTCCGCTGAGCAAGACGAAACCACCACCGCCCCGAACGCCGTAGAGCAGATGCGCCAACGCCTCCCGGTGGCGCTCGCTCATGAAGAGGTAGCGCGGGTCTGGTGCAATGGAAAACGGGCTCTGTTCAAGCCCGAAAAACTCAGCATACATTCGACCTAGCATACCGCTGCCATCCTGGCCCGGCAAAGGTTCGGAGCCATGTGCAGGGCCGTGTGCAGGGCCATGTTTGCCCCCGGCAGGGTCCAAGCGTGCGATCAGGCTGCCAGTGCCATGGCGTGTTTGCCGGTGGCCTTGTGTGAAGAGTCAAGAGGTTGTTTTTTCACGAGCTGGGCCAGAACCTCGCTCATGCAGGCGCTCCGCAAGGCTGTGGAGCGTCGTCCCGCACTCGTCGGCGGCATCAGAAAGCGTGATGTACCCATCGTCTGGCAGCTCGCCTTTACCGACCGCAGCCTTGAGCCGCGATGGGACGCACAGACAGACGACATAGATGCCGCTGGCGCGGCAGTACAAAGAAACAGGGCCTGACACGCTGTACTCCACTTTCTTGGCGGATCTGCGCGTCAGGCCCTGGAAGAGAGGCTGACTGTAAGTAAATCAATTACTTGCGAAACTGTGGAGCGGGTGATGGGAATCGAACCCACGCTATTTGCTTGGGAAGCAAAAGTTCTGCCATTGAACTACACCCGCAGCGCGAGCAAGTTTACTTGAGGATGTCTCCCACGCAGAGGTACTTGATCTCGACGTAGTCGTCCATGCCGTGGTGCGAACCCTCGCGGCCCAGGCCCGATTGCTTCACACCGCCAAACGGCACGTGTTCGGTGGCAAGAATTCCGACATTGATGCCGACCATGCCGTATTCGAGCGCTTCGCTCACGCGGAAGATGCGGCCCACGTCGCGGCTGTAGAAGTAGCTGGCCAGGCCAAACTCGGTGTTGTTGGCCGCATCAACCGCTTCCTGCTCGGTGTGGAACTTGAACACCGGGGCGAAGGGACCGAAGGTTTCTTCCTTGGCGCAGAGCATGTCGGCGGTGGCGTCGGCCACCACGGTGGGCTCGAAGAACTGGCCGCTGCCGATGTTCGTCAAGCGCTTCCCGCCGGTCATCACGCGTGCGCCCTTGGCCACCGCGTCGTCCACGTGGCGCTGCACTTTCACCAGCGCGGCTTCCTCGATCAGCGGACCCTGGCTCACGCCATCGTCGAAACCGTTACCGACCTTGGTGGTCTTCACCCTGGCTGCGAACTTCTCGACAAAGCTGTCGTACACCCCGGCCTGCACGTAGATGCGGTTGGAGCACACGCAGGTCTGGCCGGCGTTGCGGTACTTGCTGGCAAACGCACCTTCGACCGCGCTGTCGATGTCGGCGTCGTCGAACACGATGAAGGGCGCGTTGCCGCCGAGTTCGAGCGACATTTTCTTCACCGTGGGCGCGCACTGCGCCATGAGGATGCGGCCGACCTCGGTGGAGCCGGTGAAGCTGATGTGGCGCACCACGTCGCTCCCGCACAGCACCTTGCCCACGGCGATGCTGTTGTCGGCGTCGGCGCACAGCATGTTGAGCACGCCGGCCGGGATGCCGGCGCGGATGGCCAGCTCGGCCGCGGCCAGCGCGGTCAGTGGCGTGAGTTCGGCGGGTTTGATGATCACCGGGCAGCCGGCGGCGAGCGCCGGTGCCACCTTGCGCGTGATCATGGCCAGCGGGAAGTTCCAGGGTGTGATGGCCGCGCACACGCCGATGGGCTGCTTGAGCACGATCAGGCGGCGGTTGTTGTCGAAGGTGGGCAGGGTCTCGCCGTTGACGCGTTTGGCCTCTTCGGCGAACCACTCCACGAAGCTCGCGCCGTAGGCGATCTCGCCCTTGGCCTCGGCGAACGGCTTGCCCTGCTCGGCGGTGAGGATGCGCCCCAGGTCTTCCTGGTTGGCCATGAGCAGATCGAACCACTTGCGCAGGATGGTGCTGCGTTCCTTGGCGGTCTTGGCTTTCCACGCGGGCCAGGCGGCGTTGGCCGCAGCAATGGCTGCTTCGGCGTCTTTCGGGCCAAGGTTGGCGACGTCGGCGAGCTTGTGGCCGGTGGCCGGGTCGAGCACGTCGAAGCGGCCGCCACCGGCGACCCACTGACCATTGATCAGGCCGTCGGTCTTGAGCAGGGTGGGGTCCTTGAGCAGGGCGAGGGGGGAAGTCTTCATGTCCATGGGGAGTCTCCGGTGGTCGGTGCGCGCCTGGGTGGCGGGGCAGCGGGAAAGCATAGTCCTTTGGCTCCCGGCGTGCAGTACCGCTGGCGACCTTGACCCCTGGTCCACCGGGGCTGGAGCGCAGCGAAAGCCCACTTTGAATCGAGTGACCCGCCATGTTGGAAAATACGGGGTTTCGCGCGCCCGCGCGCCAGCCGCATTCTTCGACCGAAAACCACAAGGCCACCATGACCCGCCCCGTCACCGCAGTTGTTTCCGTTGCCGACATCCGCAAGAGCTTCCTGGACTTCTTCGCCTCCAAGGGCCACACCGTGGTCGCGTCCAGCTCGCTGGTGCCCGGCAACGACCCCACGCTCATGTTCACCAACTCGGGCATGGTCCAGTTCAAGGACGTGTTCCTCGGCACCGACAAACGCCCTTATGTGCGCGCCGCGTCGGTGCAAGCGTGCCTTCGGGCCGGCGGCAAGCACAACGACCTGGAAAACGTGGGTTACACCGCGCGCCACCACACCTTCTTCGAGATGCTCGGCAACTGGTCGTTTGGCGACTACTTCAAGCGCGAATCGCTCAAGTGGGGGGGATAGGAAATCCAACCGCATGAGCACAAGTATAGCACACGTTTGGGGCGTCTCAGGCATGCACACAGGGGACTGCTGGGTTGATTTCTCAAAGCCAGTTGCCCGAGATTTTTCGGTATGACCCGTTTTTGGCGGTGACAGGCGCAGCGCTGCCTCGCAACGTTGGCAAAACCACTGTTAACCGCTGTTGCCACCCTACCAACTGACGCGCTGATCGACCTCGAAGTCCGGGGCCGGTTGGGTCGCTTCATCCCAGTCTGGGGCTGGCTCCACGCCCTCTGCGGCTTGCGCGTCGCACTCGTCCCACAGTGGCGGCCCGCGTGCCGGGGTGATGTGCGGCGGCTCCGTCTCCACCCCGATGTGCTCCAGTATTTGGCGGATATCGGCACTGTGTGTGATGAAGGCGATGATGTGCATTTGCCCGCCGCAGATGGGGCACAGCAGCGGGAACACCTCGTAGATACGGGCCATCAGCACCGCCCACAAATAGTGCGCCGGGCGCTTGGGTGGCACCGGCTGGGCGGGCTCGGTCTGGGTTGGCAGTGGGCTTCTTACCCCAAGTGCGCCCTCGCCTGCAGCCGTGCTGGCTGGCTCGGCTTGCACCTGCGCCGGTTTCACCGCTGCATCACGCGCCAGCGCCGTGACGGCAGGCCTCAAGGGTGAGTTCGGTGCCAGCACGCCAAAGTAGCGGTGGCGGTGCGTGCGCGGCGGGGGCACCAGCTTGGCGATACGTTCAATCAGCTCCAGCGGGGTGAGGGTGATCTCATCGGCCTTTACGCCGCGCTTGTTGTGAGGCAGGCTGCCGGGCTCGCTGTGCTGCTTGGCGCAGCGGTAGACCAGCTCGCTGCCCGCTTTGCGCAGCCGCTCCATGGCAAACGGCGGGCGGGCGCAGTAGCGCAGCAGCCGCTCCAGCCCGGCGCGGTCGTGCGCCGCTATGCACACGCTGGTGTCCGCCGAAAACCCGCTGTGCTTGTAGCCCAGCATCTCTTGGGCCTCGAAACTCTCCAGCAGGCCCCGTCCGACAAAGGCGCGCAGGATGCGTTTGCGTAAGCTGGCCTGCACCTGACCCACGGCATCCGCAGTCACGCCGGTGGCGGGGTGGAAGATGATGCGCGATGGTGAGCTTTGAGAAGCTGCATCAGCAGCATCGCCCTCCTCGCCCGCCACTTCCTCAAACACGCCATCGACTGCGCAGACATGGAAGTGCACATGCTCGTTCAGACTGGAGCCAAAGCGGTGGATGAAGGCGACTGCGCCTATGTGCAGTGCTGCCTTGTCCACATTGGCCGCACCAGGGCTGTTGGCTTGCAGCGTTTGCGCGATGACGCGTAGGAAGATGCGCAGCACCATGCCCAGCACCGGGCCCTCTCGCTGCATGTAGTACCGCAGCCGTTTGGGCACCGACAGCACCCACTGGCGCACCGGCAGGCGGGGAAACACATGGTCGGTGAGGTGTGCCGCCGTCTCGGGGTCTCCTCGTTTTCAGTGCAATAAGTGACGGTACGCAAAGCTAGCACTGGCG
>CALMQI010000430.1 GCA_937871935.1 uncultured Burkholderiales bacterium | reverse complement strand
CGCGACGGCGATCGCGCAGGGCCCGAATGCACGGCCACGAGAAGTGCGAGGAAGGACTTGCTGAAGGCTCACGTTGTCTCCGCTTGTAGGTTTGGTTGCTGCGCCCGGCAGGCGTACCAAGGCAGCGTTGGCGGAGAAATTCTGTGCAGCCCCCGGTGCCCGAGGCCCCCTCTTGGCAGGGGGGAGTGGGGTGGGGCAGGATGCGCTGCGTTCGCCGCCGTATGCTCGTGCGGTTCGCGTTCACGACCGGGACCGCAGCTTGAGCAACGCGCCGCAAGTCGAGATCGACCCCGCCGCCTTCTGGCGCGACCCGTACCCCGCGCTGGCGACGATGCGGCGCGAGCATCCGATCGCCTACGTGCCGCAGCTCGGCGCCACGCTGTTCACGCGCCGCGCCCACATCGTCGAGCTGGAGAAGCTGATCGAGGTGTTCAGCTCGCACCAGCCGCAGGGTTTGATGAACCGGCTGATGGGCCACAACATGATGCGCAAGGACGGCGCCGAGCACATCGCCGAGCGCAAGCTGATGCTCGCCGCGCTGGGCCCGCAGCCGGTGCGCGCGTTGTGGGAGCCGATCTTTCGCGCCGACGCGCAGCGCGTGCTCGACGCGCTGGCGCCGAAAGGGCAGGCCGATCTGGTGGCCGACTACGCGATGCCGGTGTCGGCCGATGCGCTGCGGGCGCTCACCGGCCTTGTCAACATGCGCTGGCAGGACATGGATGCCTGGTCGCAGGCGATGATCGACGGCATCGCCAACTATGCCGGCGATCCGGCGATCGAGGCGCGCTGCCGCGCCGCCACCGCCGGCATCGATGCCTGCATCACAGAGCGTTTGCCCGAGCTGCAACGTGCGCCCGACCAGAGCCTGCTGTCGGTGATGCAACGCGCCGGGCTGCCCGAGGGCAGTGTGCGGGCCAACATCAAGCTCAGCATCAGCGGCGGGCAGAACGAACCACGCGACGCCATCGCCGGCGCCGTGTGGGCACTGCTGGCCCACCCCGAGCAGCTGGCGTGGGTGCTTCGCGGCGCCGTGCCGTGGCGGCGGGTGTTCGACGAATACGTGCGCTGGATCTCGCCGATCGCGATGAGCCCGCGCCGCGTGGCGCAGCGCTACACCGTCGACGGCGTGACGCTGGAGCCCGAGGACCGTGTGTTCTTCATGTTCGGCTCCGCCAATCGCGACGAGGCCTTCTTCGACGAACCCGATCGTTTCGACCTCGGCCGCACCGACAGCAGCGCGCACATCGCCTTCGGTGCCGGCCCGCACTACTGCGCGGGGGCCGCGGCATCGAAGGCGCTGATCGCCGAGGCGGCGCTGCCAGCGGTGTTTCACCGCCTGGCCGGCCTGCGGCTGGCACCGGGCGCCGAGGTGCGCTTCGGCGGCTGGGCGTTCCGCGGTCCGCTGGCGCTGCCGGTGTGCTGGGGTTGATGCCGCCGGACCCACACCCCTTGCGGTCGCAAGTCGCCGCACGCACGGTCCGCTGGCCTTGGGGCAAACTCACAAGCTGCCGCGCCGCAGCGCGCTGCCCTGAACGCTTGATCCCGATGCGCCAACACCTCGTCACACTGGCACTGGTGGTGCCGCTGCTGGCCGCGGCCGCAGCGCCCACGGCGGTGGTGACCACGCCGCAAGTGCGCGCCGAGCTGGTGGCGCATGCCCCGGAGGGCGTGGCCGCGGGCAAGGCCATGTGGTTGGGCCTGAAGATCGAACACCAGCCGCACTGGCACACCTACTGGAAGAACCCGGGCGACTCGGGCCAGCCCACCACGCTGGCCTGGACGCTGCCCGGCGGCGTGACCGCCGGCGACATCGAGTGGCCCACACCCGTGCGGCTGCCGATCGGGCCGCTGATGAACTTCGGCTACGAAGGCACGGTGCTGTTGCCGGTGGCGTTGTCGGTGCCCGCGGCCTTCAACGCCGACACGCTGGCCGTGAAGCTGCGCGCCGACTGGCTGGTGTGCAAGCACGTGTGCATCCCCGAGGGCGGCGACTTCACGCTCGAGCTACCCGTGGCCGCCCGCACGGCCGCACACGCCGGGCTGTTCGCACAGGCCCGCGCCGCGCGGCCGCAGGGGGTGGCCGGCGCCGAAGGCAGTGTGGTGGTGCAGGGCCACGAGCTGGTGGTGCAGGTGGCCGGCCTGCCCGCGGCCTGGCGTGGCAAGACCTTGGGCTTTCTGCCCGAGACCCCGGGCGTGATCCACAACGCGGCGCGGCCGCAAACCCGATGGCAAGGCGAGGTGTGGACGGCGCGGGTGCCGCTGGACCCGCAGCGCAGCGAATCACCCAGCCACATGCCGGTGGTGCTGACGCTGGCCGACGCGAGCGCGGGCCTGAGCGTGCAGCTGCCGGTGAGCGGCGCCTGGCCCACATCGGCCGCGGCCACGCCGCCGTTGCCGTCGCCGGGTGACGCACCGGTCGGCGCGCTGGCCGCGACCGCCCCGCTGGGTCTCGCGTTGGCGCTGCTGCTGGCCTTGGTCGGCGGAGCGCTGCTGAACCTGATGCCCTGCGTGTTCCCGGTGCTGTCGCTCAAGGTGCTGGGTTTTGCCAGGCAGGCGCACGACCGGCGCGGCCTGCTGCAGGGCGGCCTGGCCTACACGGCCGGCGTGGTGCTGTCGTTCGTGGCGCTGGCCGGGCTGCTGCTGGTGCTGCGGGCCGGCGGCGAACAGCTGGGCTGGGGCTTTCAGCTGCAATCCCCCGCGGTGGTGGCGGTGCTGGCCGCGCTGTTCACGCTGATCGGGCTGAACCTGGCGGGTGTGTTCGAGTTCGGCGCGGTGCTGCCCGACAGCTGGGCCGCAGCGCGCGCGCGCCACCCGACGGTCGATTCGTTTCTCACCGGTGTGCTGGCGGTGGCGGTGGCGTCGCCTTGCACCGCGCCTTTCATGGCCGCGGCGCTCGGTGCGGCGCTCACCTGGCCGGCGGCCCGGGCGCTGCTGGTGTTCGCCGCACTCGGCCTGGGCATGGCCTTGCCCTATTTGCTGGCCAGTGCCTGGCCGGCCTTGACCCGCCTGCTGCCGAGGCCGGGTGCGTGGATGCTGCACTTCAAGGTGCTGATGGCTTTTCCGATGTTTGCCACCGTGTTGTGGCTGGCCTGGGTGCTAGGTGTGCAAGTGGGCGTGGCCGGCATGGTGGCGCTGTTGGGCGTGTTGCTGGCGCTGGCTTTCGTGGCCTGGGCACTCGGCTCACCCACGCTCGGGCCGCGGGCACGCGGCGGTTTTGGCGCGCTGGCTCTGCTGCTGATGGCCGCGGCGCTGGTGTGGGCCGTGCCGGCGCTGAAGCAAGACGTCGTGGCGCAGAATGCCGAGACCGCGCAGTGGCAGCCTTGGTCGCGTGAACGGGTGGCCCGGGCGCAGGCCGCTGGACAGACGGTGTTCGTCGACTTCACTGCCGCCTGGTGCGTGACCTGCCAGCTCAACAAGCGCACCACACTGGCGGCCGAACGCGTGAAGGGCGCGTTTGCGACCCAGGGGGTGCTGCTGCTGCGCGCCGACTGGACGCGGCGCGACCCGGCCATCAGCGCCGAGCTGGCCCGCCTGGGCCGCAGCGGCGTGCCGGTTTACGTGGTTTACACCCCGGGCACAGCAGGGCCACGGGTTCTGAGCGAGATTCTGTCGGTGTCCGAAGTGTTGGGCGCGATCGGTGCGCCGTCCTGAACCCCTTATTCACCAGGAGCGAATCTGATGAAGCAACTTCTTGTCGCCAGTCTGTTGGCGTGGGTCAGCAGCACGGCCCTGGCGAATGCCACGGTGGGTCAACCGGCGCCCCACTTCAGCGCCACCGACACCAGCGGCAAGACCGTGTCGCTGGCCGACTTCAAAGGCAAGCACGTGGTGCTGGAGTGGGTGAACCCCGGTTGCCCCTACGTGGTCAAGCACTACGGCGCCGCCAACATGCAGGGCACGCAGAAAGAGGCCACCGCCAAGGGTGTGGTGTGGCTGGCGTTGAACTCGACCTCCGCCGATCACGGCGACTACAGGCCACCGGCCGCGATGGCGCAGTGGATGCAGAGCCAGAAGGCCGCCGCCACGGCCACGCTGATGGACGCCGACGGCAAGGTCGGCCGCGCGTTCGGCGCGCGGACCACGCCGCACCTGTACATCATCGACCCCAAGGGCGTGCTGGTGTATGCCGGTGGCATCGACAACAAGGCCACCGCCAACCCGGCCGACATCGCCACCGCCACCAACCACGTCAAGGTGGCCTTGAACGAAGCGCTGGCCGGCAAACCGATCAGCCAGGCGACGACGCGGCCCTATGGCTGCAGCGTCAAGTACGGCAACGGGGCTTGAGATCGCAGTGAGGCTCGCGACGAAAGCGACAGGGCGCCAGCGCTGAAAAGCGACGGCGCTCCTGCCGCGGGGCCTCTCACGCGACCGCGCCGTTCGACCGGCGCAGCTGCTTGATGCTCTTTTCGACCCGCTCGGCCACTTCGCGCTCGCGCTGCAGCGTACGCAGCGTGGCTTGCGCCTCCTGGGCCGAACCGTCCAGCCGCGACAGCGCACCGTGCGCTTCGTCGACGGTGAGCTCCAGCCGCGCCAGCTTCTCCGACACGTCGTCGACGACGACGCGCTGTTCGCTCAGGTTCTCCAGCGTGCTCTGCAGGCCGGCGATCAGCGAGGTCACGGCGTTGGCGCTGGCCTGCACTTCGTCGACCTTCTTGCGCCAGGCGTCGACCCGTTCGAGCTTCTCGTCGGTGCCCTGCAGGCGTTCGAGCAATGCGTCGACCTGGCTGCGCAGTTCGGCCACATCGCCACGTTGTTCGGCCACGAACTGCAGGTCGGCCTTGCTGCGGCTGCTGATCTGCCGGACGGCTTCGACCTCGGCCTTCACCGCCAGCACCATCGCCTCGCGCTCGGCCAGGTTGGTTGTCATCTTCTGCACCGCCGCGGCGTGCCGGTCCAGCTCGGTCAGGCGAAGCTCGAAGTCCTTCAGGGACTTCTCGGCTTGCGTCAACGACGCGCGCCGCTGGTCGAGCTGCCGCGAGTGGTCATTGGCCCGCTGCAGCTGTGCCTCGGTCAGCGTCACGTGCGCCATCACCTCGCGCTGACGGGCCTGCACCTGCGCCAGTTGCGAGATCGCTTCGTCGCTGCGCGTGGCTACCTGCGCCATCTCCTGGCCCAGCGCCTGCACCTGGCGCAGCCGGTCGGAGGTTTCGGCGGCCTGGCGAACGCTCTGCTCGATCAGCTCGACCAGGCGTGAGCGCTGTTCGTGGCCGGCGTCCTCGTCCTTCTTCGTCTCGGCCATCGTGCGCTGCGCCTCGTGCAACGCGCCGTCGATGCGCGACACCTCGCTGGCCAGCGGCGCCAGCCTGGCCTGCAGCGCCGACAGGTCCTGCAGATGCTGCTGCGAGCTGTTCACCCGCGAACCGAGGCTCTCGCATTGCTTGGCCAGGTCTTCGATCTCGGCGCGGCGCGCGGCCTGCTGGCCCAGCATCTGCTCCACATCGCGCGACAACACGAACAGGCTGTTGACACGTTCGTCGACGCGCTCGACCAGCTGCATGCGCGCGGCGACGCGGTTGATCTCGGCGTCGAGCGCGCTCGCGGTCTCGCCCAGCTTGCGGGCCGACTCGGTGCCTTCGTCGAGCCGCGCGAACTTGTCGAGCAGACCGTTCAGGCGCGCCTCGATATCAGGCGTGCGACCGATCATCGCTGCAGTGCGTTGCTCGAATTCCTCGAACTTGGCGCGTTCCTGCGTCAGCTGCAGCCGCAGGACCGCCATCTGGCCATGGGCCTGATGCACGTCGTCCAGCTTGCGCTGCATCGTCGCCAGCTCGTCCTGCGCCTTGAGCAGGCTTTCGTGCTGCGCGGTGGTGCGGCGCCCGATCGCCTCCACGACGCCGAGTTGGTCCGCCAGTCCGTCCAGCGAGATCTGCTTGCGGGCGAGCTCTTCGGTCTCGATGCGCAGATCGGAGAACATCTTGTCCAGCGATTCGGCCTTGTGCAGCGCGGCGGCAAGCGCTTCATCCTTGCCGAGCAGGGCCTGCACGCGGGTCTCCATGTCGTCCAGTGAACCCGACAGCGAGCGCAGCCGGTCGTCCATGGCACCGAATTCGTCCTTGTGCAACCCGATCTGCTCGACCGTCTCGCGCAGGCGGGCCAGCTGTGCGCGGGCGTCGCTGTCGAGCCGCGCGCTCTCCTTGGTGAAGTGGTCGCGGGCATCGCTGGCCGCGGCCAGCTCCTGCGCCGCCGTTCGCGCGATCTGTTCGATGCGCGACACCGCCTCTTCGGCTTCGTGCATGCGGTCGCGGCCTTCGGTCAGCTTGGCGACCTGCGCGTCCATCGTCCATACCAGCTGAGTCAGGCGCGCGGTTTCGGCCACGGCATGGTCGATCGCGGGGCGCTGGGTCTCCAGCGACTTGGCCCGCTGGGTCACGTGATCGGCCAGCATGTGCAGCGCGGCGACGCGGCGCTCGACTTCCTTGCTCAGGTCCTGCAGCTGCATCACGGAGTCGAGCCGACGCGACATCTCGCCCAACGAGCTCATCACGGTCGACGACGAGGTACGCGCCTCGTCTGCCGCCTGCTGCGCGGTCTGCACGTCACGCCGCAGGTCAGCCCCGATCTGCTGCAGATCGGCAAAGTCCTTCTTCGTGGCGATGAAGGCGGTCAGTGAGCGTTGCGCTTCGCCGCCCGACTGGCGCAGCTCCGCCTGCGCCTGGTTGAGCTCGGTGCTTTCCTGCCGCACCAGGCTCAACGTGGCTTGAACCTCGCGCACCTGGGCTCCCAGGTCGTCCAGCGTCTTGCTGTTGTGCTGGAGCGGACCTTCCGGATCGGTCATGGCCTTCGTCGTGCGCACGGCCTCGCCGACCTGGCGCGATACTTCGCTCAGCCGCTCGGCCAGTTCGTCGGCGCACCGCAGGCGCTGCTCGAACCCCTCCACAGCGGCAGCCAGCTTCTCCAGCCGGCGCGCGGCCGCCTCCGACTTCGACGACATAGCGTCCGCCGCCTTGTCCAGCTTGGACAAACGGCCGGCCACCGACGCTGTCTGTTCGGTCTGCGCGCGCAGTGCCGCGCGCTCTTCGCGCACCGCCTCGCGCTCTTCGCGCACTTCGGCCCACAGTTCGCGCAGGTCGGCTTCGGCCTGCTTTCTTTCACCGTTGCCGCGAAAAATCGTTCCAAGCATGGGTGGCTCCCCGCCAAAACCGCTGTTCACCGTTGTAGCAGTGGCGGCCAAAGCCCGGACCACCGCACGTGGGTGGGGATCGCCACCAGATCGCGGGGCGTCATCGCGTGTCCGCGATCCCGAGTTCAGGGTGTGGCTATCACCGACCGGATACGTTGCAAACGTTGCCGGCGCCCGACGGCTTGGCTCGACGCGTTGGCCGACGCTTGACGGCAGTCAACGCCGATGCGGCGCGTCGGCGCACCATGAACTTCATCCGAAAACATCATGCGAGAGACGCGATGAAGATGCTCCGACTGGCCTTGATACCGGCGCTGCTGGCGACGGGCTGTGCCACGACACAGGATTCCACCGGCGTAGATTGGGGCAAGGTGCCGGTGCACACGGTCGGCCTGTTCTATCCGGGCCAGTCGTCCTACGAATGGCTGCGCAGCGACGCGCACAAGGGCGCGGTCAAGGAGGTCAACCGCGGCGACGCGTGCACGTCGTGCCACGACGAGCCCGACAACGAGAAGGACCTGGGCGAAAACCTGATCAAGGCCAATCGCCTGGAGCCCACGCCCGTGGCCGGCAAGCTCGGCTACGTGGGCCTGAAGGTGCAGGCTGCCTACGATGACAAGAACGCGTACCTGCGCTTCCAGTGGAAGACCGCCAACCCCTATCCTGGCACCGAGCACCAGTACCTGCGCTTCGACGGCAAGGAGTGGAAGGTCTACGGGTACCCGAAGCTCGACAAGGTGGTGCAGGACGGCAAGCAACCTGGCATTTACGAAGACCGCATGTCGGTCATGATCGACGACGGCAAGGTCAAAGGCTTCGCGCAGCAAGGCTGCTGGCTGACCTGCCACGACGGCTCACGCGACGCCGCCAAGCAGTTCACCAAGGACGAGATCGCCGGCAACGCCCTGATGAAGGCGATCAAGCGCAACGACGTGCGCAAGTACCTGCCCGACAGCCGCAACGATCCGCTCGACTGGAAGTCCGGCAAGACGGTCGAGGAGATCGCCAAGATCAAGGCCGACGGCGGCTTCGTCGACCTGATCCAGTGGCGGGCTCACCGCAGCCATCCGGTCGGCATGGCTGACGACGGCTACGTGCTCGAGTGGCGCAACTTCGATGCGGGCAGCAACATGTTCGCCGGCAACGCGGACGCCAAGACCCATGCGCCGAAGTTCATGTGGGACGCGGGCAAGGTTGGCTACAAGTCGATCACCGCCGACCAGTTGCGCAAGGGTGATCACTTCCTGGTCCGCGAGCAGAACGCGGTCCCCTTCGATCCGAACGCCGGCTGGAAGGAGGGCGACATGGTTCCCGACTATGTGCTCAGCCGCACCGAGGCCAAGGGTTCGGCGGCCGACAACAAGGCCGTTGCCAACTGGAAGGACGGGCAGTGGACGGTGGTGCTGATCCGGCCGCTGGGATTGGCCAACTCCGACGACAAGGCCCTCAAGCCGGGCGGTGTGTACAACGTCGGCTTCGCGGTCCACGACGACAACATCACCACGCGCGGTCACCATGTGTCGTGGGTGAAGACCCTCGGCCTCGGCGCCAAGGCCGACATCCAGGCCGTCAAGCTGCGGTGATTGCACGATCTGCCGGGCGCGACGCGAAAAGTAAGCGGCGGTCAGCAGATCACGCGTGACCCCCATCGGGGTGTCGGCCGCTGTCGCGCCGCCGCACGCCGCTGTGCTGCCCCGCGATGCCGTCACAGCTAAGGCATGGCTCGCCACGCCGGCAGCCGCCAATCCAGGGCGACCGCGGCCACACGCAAGCCGGTGGCGACCAGCGCCGCCATGACCAGTGCGACCCACCCCGGTAGCGCGAGTGCCTGTGCGCCGACGAGCACCCACCCTCCCGCGAACGAGCAGATCGCGTAGGGGCGATGGTCGTGGAAGGCGCGCGGAATCTCGTTGCAAACGACGTCACGCAAGACCCCGCCGAACACGGCCGTCACCATGCCGAGCAACACGGCGACGATGGCGGGCATGCCGCTGTCGAGCGCGATCTGGGTGCCGCTGGCCGAGAACAGCCCGAGGCCGATCGCGTCCGGCCAATGCATCGCTCGTTCAGTCGGTTCGAGATGCCGCGCGCGCATGAACAGCATCGCGGCGATGCACAGGATCAGCAGGGCCCACAGCCAGTGCGCGTGTTCGACCCAGAACAGCGGTCGGCGATCGAGCAGCACGTCGCGGACCGTGCCGCCGCCAAAGGCGGCCAGGCCACCGACGACGCAGATGCCCACCGCGTCCAGCCGCTTGCGCGCTCCCTCGATCACGCCCGACAGTGCAAAGGCAAAGGTCGCCGTCGCCTCGGCAACCACCTGAACCTGACTCAAGACCCACGGCACCTCGCCTGACATGGTGACATCTCCTCGACGCGCAATGCCGGATCGTAGTCAGCCCGGCCAGGCCGGCGTGGCCCGTTCAGGGGCTGGCCACGGGCGGGCAGGGCGATGGGTCCGCCCGCCGCCACACCTGCGTCTGGCAGATGAACAGCACGCAGCCGCTGACGACCAGCGTCGACGGCGAACGCAGCTGCAGCGAGCCCTTGTAGTCGCGCCCGTCCTCCGGGTTGTAGAGCCGGCCGCCGGTCCAGCGGCCGGGCTCGGCCAGGCGCATCTGCTCGATGACCGGCTTGCCGAGCAGCGGCGTCTTGTCGGCGATGCCCTGCGGCTTGTCGTCCCACAGCCAGGCGATGCGCCCGCACACCGCACCGTCGCCGCAGGCTTCGATGCGCACGCGCGCGTTGAAACCCGGTGTCCACCATTCGCCCTGCAGGTCGCGCCCCGGTTCGGCGGCGGACGCGGCCGTCGCCGCCAAGGCCAGCCACAGCGCAACCGGCTTCATGCCGTGGCCTCTTGGCGAACCGCAGCTGCGAATCGCTCGTCGCCGTAGCGCAAGTACTCCGGGTCTTCGGTCCCGCACAGGCGATCCCACCAGGTGAAGTACAGGCCGTAGTTGCCGCGATTGCGTGCGTGGTGAAAGTGGTGGTGGCTGACCGGCGTGATCCATCCCAGCCAGCCGCGCGGCGTCCACCGCCACGGGAACAACTCGTGCGCGCAGTGGCCGATGGCGTTGCGCAGGATCATGTGCAGCAGAAAGATCCCGAGCACGCCGGCATGCACCGGCACGGCGAGCAGGAACAGCGGCAGGAACACGGCCTGCACCAGGGCCTCGACCGGATGGAAGGCGTAGGCCGCCCACGGGGTGGGGTGCAGCGAGGCGTGGTGCCGTCCGTGCACGGCGCGAAACCAGCGCCGGTGGTGCAGGGCGCGGTGCGTCCAGTAGAACCAGGCGTCGTGGGCGACGATGATCAGTACCAGGCTCGCCCACCACCAGGCCCAGCCGCGCCGGTCCACGTCCGGATAGACCTCGACCGTGCCGTTGGCGATCAGCAGCCACAGCAGCAGCCCGTTGGCCGCGAAGACGAACACCGTGGACAGCGAGTAGGCGATCTCCCGGCGCAGTTGCCCCGGCGCAGGCACGGCATCCAGGATGCGCCGGCCGGCCAGGCGCCGGCGCAACAGCACGTTGACGACGAGCCAGACCGCACCGGCGGCCAGCGCGTAGCGCAGGAAGTCGGTGACCAGGACGGTCAGTGCCATCTGCGGCAGCGAAGGGTCTTGCATGGGGGCCTCCGAGGTTGGGAGGGCCGATGCTGGGCGGCGGACCGCTCGCCGTCTGGCCGATTCGTCGCGATGTCTGGCCGATTCGTCGCCCGACATCGCCGAATACCGCTGTCGACCCTCAGCCGGGTGATCTGGGCTGCGCCAGGCGCATGCCGGCGCGGTACTCGGTCGGGGTCATGCCGAAGCGCTGCCGGAACGCGCGGTTGAACGGCCCGATCGATCCATAGCCGCACTCCAGTGCGATGCTCAGGATCGGCAGGTCTTCGGCCGTCAGCCGCGATGCGGCTTCCTGCAGCCGGTGGTGGTGCAGGAAGTCGTTGAAGTTGCGGTAGCCGAGCTGCTGGTTGATCAGAGCCCGCAGTGCGGGCTCGCCGATCTTGAGATCGGTGGCCAGTGCGGCCACGGTCAGGCCTTCGCGACGGTAGGCGTGTTGCTCGGTCATGGCCTGACGCAGCCGTCTGAGGGCAGGGCTTTCCTCGGCAGCCGGCTCTGGCTGCGGCGCGCCGCCGGCTGGCGATACGGCAGCCCGATCGCGGTCGGCCACCGTGGGCGGCAGACCGAGAACGGCGTCGAGCGACCGCCGGGCAACCAGCACGGCCAGCGCCAGCGCCACGGTGCCGATGCCCGCCACGTGCAACGCCGGCAGCAGCAGACCTACCGGGCGATCGCGCACGGCCAGCTCGACGGCCAGCGCGATCGTGGCGTAGACGCCGATGCCCAGCGCGGCCCAGCGACGCGCGACGCGCCGCGGCTCGACCAGATCGTCGCGCCAGCCGCGAAGCACCTCCCACACGGCGGCCGCCGTGAAGGCGATCATCGCTACGGCGTGCACGGCCGTCAGCGTTCCGGGGCCGGGGCCGGCACCTCCCGCCAGCATGGCTTCGAGTCGCGGCGCCTTGGCAGTCAGGCCAAGCCCGACCATGCCGGCGCCAGCGGTGAGAAGGGGCCAGTCCCAGCGGAACCGGTCGTCGAACAGCGCGCGGGCTGCCAGCCAGAGCCAGACCGTCGAGCTGGTGCACAGCGCGAGCACACCCCAGATCAGCGGGCGGGGAAGCTGCACCAACAGAGATCCCCGTTGGCAGAACAGGTAGGCGAGCAGCGAGAGCGTGAACAGCCACAGCGCCGCGCGAGCGGCCGGGCGCGGCCCGCGGCCCAGCAGGTTCACCGCGTGAAACAGCAGCACGCCGCCCACCGCCCCACGCAGCAGCAGGTCCCACAACGAGGCGTCGGTCATGGGCGTATGTCCGTCACAGCACGCGCTGCATCGACACCACCTGCGCGTCGCGCCAGATGTCCTCGGGGCTGACGAAGCGGTCGGCCAGCTTGAAGCTCACGCCGGCCTGGCGGTAGCACTCCTGCACGAGCTCGGAGCAGATGTACTTGCGGTCGCGCGTGCGCCGGCTCACGCGAAACAGGATGCGCAGCGCGATGCGCAGGATCTCCGAGTTGTCGTAGGGCCGGGTCAGCTCGTCCATGCCGAAACTGATGGCCTTGTGCACGCGCTCGACGTCCACGTCGGGCTGCACGCGCGCGACCACGATCTGCCCGCGATAGGGTCGGCGCCGGCCGTGGTAGTCGCGCAGGTACTTCGACACCGGCGCGAGGCGCACGCCGATACCGGTCTCGCTCTCCAGCACGAACATCCGCTGCAGCGTGTCGTCGCGGTAGACGATGGCCACGTGGCTCCACACCGAACCCGTGAAGCGCTGGATCGCCTGCGAAAACAGATACGAGCCCGAGCAGAACACCAGGTCGCCGGTGCGCAGGTGGTCGCGCACCCGGTCGTAGGGCACCACCGGCAGCTGCCGGATCTGTCGTTTGCTGAGGGCCTCGGCCATGGCGGCGCGATTGTCACACCGGGTGCGCGGCCGACAATGCACGCCGTGGACGACGCTGCGTTGCTGATCGGCGTGGACTTCTCGAGCCGACCCACGCCGCGCAAGCCGGTGGTGGTGGCGTGCGGCCGCACGCGCGACGGCGACGCAGGCGCGCACGTGATGCTCGACGGCGACGCTGGCGAGCACGTGATGCTCGACGCCGTGGTGCGCTTCCCCACGCTGCAATCGTTCGGCCGCTGGCTGCAGGCCACGCCGCGCTGGATCGGCGGCTTCGACCTGCCGTTCGGCCTGCCGCGCGAGCTGGTCGAGCAGCTCGGCTGGCCGACGCCATGGCCGGCATGCATGGATCACTACACCGCGCTGGCCCGGCCGGCGATCCGCGACACTTTCGCCGCCTTCTGCGCCGCGCGGCCGGTGGGCGCCAAGTTCGCCCACCGCGCCTGCGACCGGCCGGCCGGCTCGAGCCCGTCGATGAAGTGGGTCAACCCGCCGGTGGCCTACATGCTGCACGCCGGTGTGCCGCTGCTGCGCGCGGCCGGTGCGCATCTGCCGGCCCACGAAGCTGTGGTTGCGGACGCGCCGCGCATCGCGCTCGAGGCCTATCCGGGGCTGCTGGCGCGCGAGATCGTCGGTGCCCGTTCCTACAAGAGCGACGACATCGCCAAGCACGACGACGCGCGCCTGCTCGCGCGGCTGGCCCTCGTCGATGCGCTGCGCGAGGGCCACACGCGGCTCGGCGTTGCCCTCGACATCGACGCGGCGCAACACGACGCGCTGGTCGACGATGCCAGCGGCGACACGCTCGACGCCGTGTTGTGCCTGCTGCAGGCGGCTTGGGCGGCGAGTCGACCCCGCTTCGGACTGCCGGCGCAGGTGGACGCGCTGGAAGGTTGGATCGTCAGTGCTTGACTTGCGAGGCTCAGACGGCCCGCGCGCGCACCCGCGCGCCGTCGCTGACGGCGGCACTCGGGTAGACGATCACCGTCGCGCCGTCGGCCAGGCCGCTCTTCACCCAGGCCTGCGTGCCGTTGCGCGCCCCGATGTCCACCGCAGTCAGCCGGGCGCGGCCGCCGTCGAGCACGAACACCGCCAGGCCGCCGTCGGGCTTGGGGAACACCGCGCTGATCGGCACGCGAACGGCCTGCGGCAGCGCCAGCGTCACGATGCGCACGCTGACGCGAAAGCCGTCGCCCAGCGCCTGCCACTGCTCGCGCGGGCTGGTCAGGTCGATCAGCACGTTGACACGCTGCTCCTCGACACCGAGCGCCGACACTTTGGTGAAGGCCGCGGGTTCGATGCGCCGCACCCGCCCTTGCAGGGTGCCGGGCCCGCCCCAGCGTTCGATGCGCACCGGGCTGCCCGGCACGGCGCGCAGCGCATCGGTGGTCAGCAGCTCGGCCACCACCTCGAGGCGCGCGGTGTCGCCGACCTCGATCAACGGTGCGCCCAGCGCGACGGTGGCCTCGCTGGCCTGCACGATGCGCAGCACGCGCCCGGCCACCGGCGAGCGCACACCGAAGGCCCGGCCGGTGGCCGATGCTGCGCCCGGCGCCTGCCGCACCGCCGACAAGGCGGCGCGCGCGACCTGCAGCTCGTGACCGGCGACGTGCTGCTCGGCCACCGCCGACTCGACTTCGCGGGTCGCCCCGCTGACGGTGAGACGGTCGTTGTCGAGCTTGGTCGGCGCGACGAACCCCTGCTGCGCCAGCTGTTCGCTGCGCTTGAGCTCCAGCCGCGCCTGGTCGAGCGCGACCTTGGCGCGCTCGATGCGCGTCGCCGCGCGCTGCAGGTTGGCCTGCGCGGCCTCGACGCGGGCGCCCAGCTCGCGCGTGGTGCGCTCGTCGAGCATCGGCGACATCACCGGAGTCAGCGTCGCCACCACCGCGTCGGCGGCCACCGCATCGCCCTCGCGCAGCGTGATGCGCGCCAGCCGACCGGCCAGCGGCGCCGAGACCACGTAGCGCTCGGTCAGCCGCGTCTTGGCGTCCTCGTCGATCGTCACCTCGAACGCGCCGGCGGTCACCTTGGCCACCTCCACGTCCACCGGCCGCGGCGCGAACGCCCAGGCCAGCAGCCCGATCGCCGCCACGGCGCCGGCCGCCACCCACAGCGCTGTCTTCTTCTGCATGTTCAATCCCTCGTCTTCAAGGCGGCCACCATGTCGAGCCGGTCGATGCGACGGCGCACCACCAGCGCGCTGGCCACGCCGGCGGCCAGCACCGCCAGCCCGGCCCAGGCATAGGTGCGCGCCCGGATCAGCACCGGAAAGTAGAACTGGTCGCTCTTCAGCAGTTCGGCCACCGCGTGCACCAGGCCGTAGCCTAGGCCCATGCCCAGTGGCAGCGCCACGCCGATCACCAGCGCCATCTCGCCCAGCAGCAGCGCCGACACCTCGGCGCGGGTGAAGCCCAGCACGCGCAGGCTGGCGAGCTCCCAGGTGCGTTCGGCCAGCGCGATGCGGGCGTTGTTGTAGACCACGCCGACCGCGATCACTACCGCGAACATGGTCAACACGCTGCTCATGATGCGGATGTTGCGTGCGCTGATCTCCTGCATGTTGCGCAGCATCGTCGCCTTGCTGAAGGCGCCCGCCACGCGCGGCAATTGCTGGCTGGCGCGCAGCAGCTCGTCCTCGCGGCCGCGCTCGACGGCGAGCACGAAGCCGCTGGACAGGTCGGTGTCGCCGAGCGCGCGGTTCAGCGCCTCGCGGTTCATGTAGACGTTCAGGCCCATCATCTCGCGCACGATGGCGTCGACCACCAGCTCGATGGTGCGCGCGCGGCCCTCGAGCACCTCCACCCGCAGCCGCTCGCCGACACGCACGCCCAGCTTGTCGGCCAGCCGGTCGGTGAGCACCAGCCCGTCGCCGTGCGGCACGGTCTCGCGGTTGTCGACGTCGACGATGCGGTACAGCTCGGGCCGCTGCGCATAGCCGCGGATCAGGCCGCGCTCGCGCCGGTGGCCGTTGACCAGCGTCACCGGCACGAAGCGGTTGGACTCCACCGCCGTCACGCCGGGCAGCCGCGCCAGGTCGAGCCGGGCCTTGTCGTCGACCGGCTCGATCGTCCACACCGCGACGTCGTTGCGCATCACCAGGTTGAACTGCGTGTCGACGATGACCTCGATGGCGTCGCGAAAGAAGTTGCCCATCACGACGATCGCCACCGCCGCCGCCACGCCGGCCACTGCGAGGCCGGCGCGCCAGGGTCGCCGTTCCATGTTGCGCAGGATCATGCGCAGGCCCGGGCTGATGGTGAGCCAGCGCACGCGCTCCAGCAGCGTGCGCCGGTAGTGGCCGGGCGCAGGCGGACGCATCGCCTCGGCCGGCGTCAGCCGCACGGTGGCGGCAATGGCGTTCAGCGTGCCCGCCACCGCCGTGGCCACCGACAAGCTGAGGCTCACCACCAGCAGCCACGGCGCAATGCGGTGCTCGAACAGCGGGAAGCGAAAGAACTCGGCGTACAGGCCGGTCAGCAGGCCGCCCATCACGTCGCCCATCCAGACGCCGATCACGAGACCCACGCTGACGATCGCCAGCACCAGCTTCAGGTAGTGCAGCGCGATCGTGCGGTTCGGGTAGCCCAGCGCCTTGAGCGCGGCGATCTGCTCGCGCTGCGTGGACACCAGCCGCGAGATCACCACGTTGAGCAGGAACGCCGCCACCGCCAGGAAGATCGACGGCAGCACCGTGCCGAGCACATGCTGCTCCTTGATCTCGTTGTCGAGCATCGCGTTGGAGGTCTGGTCGGCGCGCCCGATCGCCTCGCGCCCGCCATAGGGGGCCAGGCTGCGTGCCAGTGCGTCGATCACCTCGCGCTCGTGCGCCTGCGGCGCCAGCCGGACGGCCACGCGGTTGAACGCGCCCTCCATGTCGTAGGCGGCGGCCATCGCCTCGGCGTCGATCCAGAACACGCCGAAGCCGCGCTGGTCGGGCATGCCCCACAGGCCGGCGAACACGTACTCCGGCGACAGCGCAATGCCGGCCACCACCAGCGTGCGCCGCTTGCCGTTCATCAGCGCCGACAGCCGCGCGCCGGGTTTCAGGCCGTGGGCATCGGCGAAGGTGGCCGACACCAGCGCGGCGATGGCCCCGTCGCCGCTGCGCGCGTCGGCCTCGGCATCGAGCGAGCGGCCGTTGCGCACCGTCACGCGGTTCAAGCGCTGCGGACGGCGCGCATCGAGCCCGATCAGCTGGCCGATGATGGGGTCGGACTTGCCCTCGAGGGTGATGCGCACCGCCATCTCGGTGGTGGTCTGCACGTCGGCCACGCCCGGCACCGAGGCGAGCACGTCGACCAGCGACTGCGGCGCCCGCTTGACGCCGGCGAATACGTCGGCGAAGCGTCCGCTCGCGTAGTAGCTGTCGCGCGCCACGGCCAGTGAATCGACGGCCGACAGCGTGGTGATGAAGCCGCCGATGCCGCTGCCGACGACCAGCGCGATGGTGATCGCCTGGCTCCACATCAGGCGCAGGTCGCGCAGCAGTTTGCGGTCGAGGGCTTTCATGGGTTGCTGCGCGGACGCTTCATGTCCCGAGTCGGAGTGGCGCGCATCGCGCCAGGCGGTACCCGGCCCGGGCTCATACTGTGTCGGTGCTCGCCTGTGGCGAGCACTGCGCTGCGATGCTCGCGCCGAGGTCGCGCGGCGTAACTCACTCCGCGACCTACGGTCGCTGCGTTCGACCAGACGCCGCGAGTCAGTCTACGAAGCGCGCTGCGCGCGCCGACCCCGACGCTGCGCTTCTCGCCGACCCACAAATCGCCCCGTCCGGGTACCGCCTGCCGCGATGTGCATCGCGCTGTCACCACGACAACTCCGACGGCGACACCTTGTGTGCGTTGGCCTCGACGCTCAGCACGCGCCCGTCGCCGAGGCGGATCACGCGGTCGGCCATGCCGGCGATCGCGGCGTTGTGGGTGATCACGATCGCGGTGGTGCCCAGTTCGCGGTTGATGCGCTCGATCACCTCGAGCACCAGCTTGCCGGTCTGGTAGTCCAGCGCGCCGGTGGGCTCGTCGCACAGCAGCACGTCGGGTTGCTTGACGATCGCGCGCGCGATCGCCACGCGCTGCTGCTCGCCGCCCGACAGTTGCGCCGGAAAGTGGTCGCGCCGCGGCGTCAGGCCGACGCGATCGATCGCCTCGTCGACCGACATCGGGTGCTCGACGATGTCATCGACAAGCTCGCCAAACAGAAAGACCCGGAGCGAGCGTCCACGGAGCGAATTGATGTAATCTTCGCTCGTCACAATGGGTTTTAGGTCGTTAGAAGGTTCTGCTTGCATCTATTTTGAAAGAACGTTTGGACGTTCCGCTTCGTATAACCTGTCTGAGCCGGGAAGAGCGTCAAATTGCAATCGCTTTTTAATGCTCATACAATTGCGATATGCCAATGTCTAAGACAGCGATTATTCTAGCACTTTTTCTTTCCATTCAAATGCTCGGAGCGTGCAGCGGCGGGAGTAGTAACGCCAACTCGGCGAACACGGCCGCGGCACCGGCAAATAAGCCCGATCCCGTGGCCGAAGGCGTCAAAGACAACGCGGAAGAACTTGGCGGCTTGGTCAAACTTCCATTCGAACCCGAAGAAGTCACATGGAAAGAAATTGCTTCCGGCGATAGCAGGAAGCTCTTAGCCGTGATCAGATTTACACCTGAGGATTCGAAAAAGGTCATTGAACGTGCTTCAAAGATAAAGCCGGGAGTATCGGTTTCGATACCAAGCGAACGATGGTTTCCAGCCGAGCTTGTTTCGCAAAGCGAAATGAGCGGC
>CALMQI010000429.1 GCA_937871935.1 uncultured Burkholderiales bacterium | reverse complement strand
AGTCTGGGCCGTGTCTCAGTCCCAGTGTGGCTGGTCGTCCTCTCAGACCAGCTACAGATCGTCGGCTTGGTGGGCTTTTACCCCACCAACAACCTAATCTGACATCGGCCGCTCCAATAACGCGAGGTCTTGCGATCCCCCGCTTTCACCCGTAGGTCGTATGCGGTATTAATCCGGCTTTCGCCGGGCTATCCCCCACTACTGGGCACGTTCCGATGTATTACTCACCCGTTCGCCACTCGCCACCAGGGTTGCCCCCGTGCTGCCGTTCGACTTGCATGTGTAAGGCATGCCGCCAGCGTTCAATCTGAGCCAGGATCAAACTCTTCAGTTCGATCTTTAGCAAGTTTGCTCTGTCGGAATTGAAGTGAACTTCACTTCTTCATCCGTGAGCGTTTGTGGACACCAAATCCGGAGATCGGATGTCCTTGGCATTCGCCTTCAAACGCCCACGCTTATCGGCTGTTATTTGTTAAAGAGCTGCGTCTCGCGACGTGCCGACCAGGGGTCGGCAAAGAAGGCGGAGTATGACACGCTTTTGAACCGCCGTCAAACCCCATGACCCTCCGGCACCGCGTATGTTGCGCTGTCCAAAGACAGGGCAATCGCGAACGCGAAGCCGATCATCATACCGCATTCCGCCGGTCCAGTTCAGGACGGCCGGGCGGCACCTTCGCTGAGACGCAGCGCGTCAGACGAAACCAGCACCCGCTTCCACTCACGCTCGGGCTCCTCGCTGTCCACAACTGCGCCTACCTTGCCGGCCAATCGCTCGGCATCGACCCGCAGGACCCGTTGCTTGACTGCCGCGATTTGCGAGGGATGCATCGAGAAACTGCGCAGCCCGAGAGCGAGCAGCAGCTCCGTGAATGCAACGTCGCCGGCCATCTCGCCACAGATGCTGACGTGCTTGCCGGCCCGCCGCGCGTCGGCAATGGCCCGACCAATCAAGTGCAGCACCGCCGGATGCCACGGATCGTAGAGATGCGACACTGCCTCGTCAGCGCGATCGATCGCTAGGGTGTATTGGATTAGGTCGTTGGTGCCGATCGACACGAAGTCGAGTTCACGCAAGATCGTCGGCATGATCAACGCTGCGGCCGGCACCTCGATCATCGCGCCCAGTTCCACGTCATTGAAGCTGACGCCGGCGTCGATCAATTGCTGCCGCGCGCGCGTCAATGCCTCGCGTGCCATCCGCACTTCCGAGACATGTGCGATCAACGGCAGCAGCACTCTCACTTTGCCGAACGCGCTCGCGCGCAGGATCGCGCGCAACTGCTGCCGAAACATCGCCGGTTCCGACAGACTCCACCGAATGGCCCTCAGGCCGAGCGCAGGATTCAGCGCATGGTCGTGCCGCAACTCGTGCACCGACATGCGGTCAAGCGGCTTATCCGCACCGATGTCCACGGTTCGCACGGTGACCGGCAGACCCTTCATAGCCTCGACAACGGAGCGATAGGCCTCGAACTGTTCGTCCTCGGTCGGCAATTCGCCATCTCGATTCATGAACAAGAACTCGCTGCGGAACAACCCGATGCCGACGGCGCCTGAGTCCAGTGCCACTGCTGCGTCGACTGGCAGTTCGATGTTGGCCAGCAGTTCCACCGACTGCCCGTCCAGCGTGACTGAAGGCGTATGCCGAAGCCGATGTAACCGCGCTCGCTCAAGCTGGCTTTGACGCTGTCGGAACCGGTATTCCTCCAGCACGATCGGCGACGGGTCGACCACGACAACGCCTGCGTCGCCATCGATCACGACCCAGTCGTCCTGGCGCACCAGCCGACTCGCCTCGCGCGCTCCCACTACGGCCGGAATATCGAGACTGCGAGCGACGATCGCGCTGTGCGAAGTCTTGCCGCCCACATCCGTCACGAAGCCAGTAAAGACGCTGCCCTTGAACTGCAACATGTCCGCCGGCGCGATGTCGTTGGCCACGAGCACCAGCGGATCCTCTCCGGCGTGCAGGTTCGTCCGGGCGGCCGCCGGAACCAACGGCTCTTCCTTCGACAGCGCACGCAGCATGCGTTCGACGACTTGCTCAAGGTCGGCCTTGCGCTCGCGCAGGTACTCGTCTTCCATCTCGTCGAACTGGCGCGCCATCACTTCCAGCTGTGCCGACAACGCCCACTCGGCGTTGTAGTGGCGGGACTGGATCCAGTTCTTCGTTGCCCCGGTCAACGCATCGTCGTGCAACAGCATGAGGTGAACGTCGAGCAAGGCAGGCAGCTCGGCGGGTGCGTCGGTCGGCATTTCGTGCTTCAGCAGCTTGAGCTCTGCGGCGACCGTGTCTCGGGCATGACGCAAGCGATCGACTTCGGATTCAACGCGGGGCGCGTCAATGAAGTAGTGTGCGACATCGACCCGACTGGACGCCACCAGCACGGCGCGACCAATCGCGATTCCGCGCGACACCGGCTGACCGAAGACCTGGATGCTCACTGGTTCACTTTAGCAGTCAGCGACAAAGGCGCAAAACTTGGAACAGCCCGTGCCGCGATAGCGCCTCTCCGCGCGAAGGCTGCTATTGACCTTCACCGAACTTGTCGTTGACGAGCGCGCTGATGGCTTCGGCTGCAGCCTGCTCGTCCTCGCCTTCGATTTCGAGCGCCACTTCCGAGCCCAGGCCGGCGGCCAGCATCATCACGCCCATGATGCTCTTGGCATTGACCCGGCGACCGCCGCGCGAAAGGTGTATCTCGCTGGTGAAACTGCTGGCCAGCTTGGTGAGCTTGGCCGAGGCCCTGGCGTGCAATCCCAACTTATTGCTGATCTTGAGAGCTGTCTTGATCATGGTCGGTTCTTGTCGCCTGCACCTGGGGTCTGGTGGGCGCCAGTTGCATGACACCCTGCGCACCGCCCGCTACCGCGCGCTCCACCAATTCGCTCAGGGGCAATTGGCGGTAACTAACGGCTCGCCACAACATCGGCACATTCACGCCGACCACCACCCGCACCTGCGCACTATCGGCCAATCGAAGTGCCACGTTGCACGGTGTACCGCCGAACACATCAGTCAGGATCAACACCTCCGGGTCGCGCAGGCTTGCCATGAGCTCGCGCGCTCGCGTCTCAGCCGCCTCGGGCGCGTCTTGCGGACCGACGTCCAGCGCCTCCAACGCGACCTGCTGCGGAAACACGTGTGCCGCGACCGCCTTCAAGGAGGACGCGAGCGGCGCGTGGGCAACGATCAGCAGGCCGGGCATCGAACGGTTGCAGAGTTCCGGAGCATTATCGATGTGTCCGAGCACCTCTGAGCCGGTGCGACGCCAGCCCTTGCCAGAACCAGACCCCACTGGACGCCATGCCCAGTAGGTGCAGCGCAAACGCAGCCCGGAAGCGGCTGGTCGTATCCCAGCCGGCCGCCGCCAGCGCATCGATCACCAGGCCCATGCCCCATTGGTTGACGAACACGCCAAGAAAGATCACCAGGTTGAACGCGGAAAGCGCCCGCCCGACAGCCGCAATCGGGAAGGCCTGTGCCACTGCAGGCTGAACAAGCGTGATCGGGCTGGTCGTCACGCACCAGAGTGTCCACCACGCCGCGCCCGCTTGCGGGCCTAGCGCGAGCACACCGCCCATCACGATCACCCCGAGGGGCCAGCCGAGCCGAATCAGCCGGTCCGCAGTGAAACCCAACCGCACGAGCCTCGGCATCGCGACGCCCCAACCGAGAAAAGACAGCAGCATGCCGAGGTTGATGAAGAGCAACCCTTGCGCCGCTTCGCGCGGCGACTGCCCCGCCACTTGCGTGAGCCACGGACCTGCCCACAGCGATTGCACCGCGATCAGCCCGCCATAGGTGAAGAAGCCCAGCGGCAACGCACGGGTGAACGCCGGATGACGCACGATGGCAAAGTAGCCGAGCCTGTCGCCAGCCTCCGCCCGAGATGACGGACCGCACGGCGGTGCCACTGCAATGCCAGCCATTGCCAGCAACAGCAGCAGCGCGATCGCTACAAACAGGCCACGCCACCCGATGGCTGGCAGCAAGGTCTGTACGGGAAGGGTGGACGCCACCATGCCGAGCGAACCGGACATCAACATCCACGAGTTCAGCCGCAGCTGGAGCGCAGGTGCCAGCAGTCGTGCAAACGCGGTCAACGGCGCCATCAGGCTCGCGGCAACACCCAATCCGATCAGCAGGCGCGCACCGATCAACTGCGGGAACGTTCGGGCAGCGGCGAACGCCAGGCAGCCCGCAACCGCGAGGCTCAGCATCACCGAGAGAACCCGTCGTGGCCCGAAGCGGTCCAGCGCGGCACCCAGCGGCAGCTGCATCACGGCGAAACCCAGGAAATAGGCGCCCGCCAGCAAGCCCAGCTGTCCGGCGTTGAGCGACAACTCTTCCGCGAAGACAGGCGCCAACGTCGCTACGATCGCTCGCAGCAGCGCAGACAGGAAGTAGCCGAAGGCGAAAGCGCCGAACAGCATTGCGACTCGCCGAGGGGCAAGCGACGGCTTGGGCAACCCGCTCACGTGCACGGCCACTCACGGGCCTCGAGAGACACAACATTCGCTGGTCGGCGATTCGTCATGGCATCAACCGAATACCGTCGAAGAAGGGTTGCACAACCTCGCCCGTGAGCTGCGAACCGACAAGCGCCAGCTGGAAAACGCGCGAACCGTGCGCGAACACCGCCACGTGCTCGACGACGGGCCTGCCGTCCGCAAGTCGGCCCGACAGCCGCAGGCGACGGGCCTCGCGGTTCGGCGTCATGCCCTGCACCCGTGCCGGCTCGTCGGCGTCGATCCGCGCTGCGAGGTTGCGCACGGCCGCCGCGGCGAGTTCATCCAGGGCGGGCCCGACCGAGCGCACGTCGCCGACGTCCGCCATTGCCAATGCGAAGGTCGTGTCGGCCGCGGAACACGCATGCAGGAACATTGTGACGCGCTGCCCCCCCAGCTCGATGTCGCGCTGGGCATGCGACGGCCGACAGGGGAAGGACGCGGTGACTTGCCAGCCGCTCGGGCTCACTTGCCGCCAATCGAGCGCAGGAGCGCAGGCGCAGAGCACGCCCGCGAGCAACAGAACCTTCGAGGCGCCTCTCATGCGGGCCGCATTATCGCGACAGAGCACCCGCCACCTGGGCGTGACGCAAGTCACGGATGCAAGATGCGGTTACATGCGCCCCCGCGCACGTGGGATCGACCTCACTCGTGATCGGCTCCACGATGCGCACGTCGTCGATTGCCACTGAATTCACTTCTTCTCGAAGCCCGAGCGCACCCATGGATCTTTCCGAAATCAGACCCGTCGGGTCGCATGTAGCCGCCAACTCCTCCGCGGCCTGCGGCTCGCCGGGGGCCGATCTCGGCTGGCAGGTCGCTTCGCAGATCGGCGTCGAAGTGGCATCGCCCCTGACGATGGCGCTGGAACGGGTGCGGGCGCTGCAGTCGACGGGCCAGATCGATCGCCTCGGCCTGCAGGCACTTCACGATGAACTGCAGCAGGCTCGCCGCGCCAGCATCGTCGGCCAACAGATCACGCGCCTCGCGCATGGCGGCATTCAGCAACAGCATGAGACGGTGAGTCTGACGCAGGTGCTACGCGACGTGCTGTCGCAGCGCGCAGAGGATCTTGCGGCGCGCGGCATCGGGGTCAAGCAAGTGCTGCGGTCTGCCGAGATCATCGTTGACGCGTCGCTGCTGTCAGCATTCATGCATGCAGTGCTCGACTGGAGCCTGCGTCATGCGCGCACACCCGTTGAATTCCGGCTCGACATGAAGACATGGCCTGTGCACGCACGCTTCGTGTGCCGCTTCGGTCACCTGCCTGCCGACCAAGCCGCTGCGCTCGGCGACCTTCCGACAGGCCAGACCGCCACACCGCACGCCCGCATCGAGGCGCTCGATTGCCTGACCTGGTGCCTGCTCGAGCATCTGGCGACGACAATGCAGTTGCCGCTCGAGCGCGTCGACACCGCGGCCGAGACGACTTTGACGGTCGAGTTCCCCCACACCGCCAACGACAGCCTGGAGGGCGCCAGTGCGATCGAGATCGACAGCGCGTTCGCACTGTCCGGCGACTCGCGACCCTTGTCCGGCAGCCACGTGCTGGTGATCGCGACGCGACGCGACGTGCGCAATCAGATCCGCCATGCGGTCGCGCACATGGGGCTGATGCTCGATTTCGTCACCTCGATCGAGGCGGCGCTGGAGTTCTGCCAGCAGGGACTACCCCACGCCATCATCTATGAGGCCGCCGCCTATGACCGCAGTCTGGAGCGGTTCCGCGACGACGTGTCGCAGCTCGGCGACCCGCCGGCTTGGATCGAGATCACCGAGCAAGGCGAAGCATTCGAAGTCTCGAGCTTTGGCGGCACGTCGATGGCCCGCGTCGGGCGTGATGCAATCCTGAGTTCGCTGCCGTCAGCCCTGATGTTCGAGCTGGCGCGCGGCCACTGAGGCACTGCCGCCTCTACAGGCCGAACACCTTGCGCAGGAGCGCGCTGCCAGTGCCGACCGGGTCGCGGCGGATCTTGCGCTCTTCTTCGCCGATCATCAGATACAGGCCGTCAAGTGCCTTGCCGGTCACGTAACGCTGCAGGTTGGCATCGCCGTCCTTGACGAAGCCGAACTTGCTGGCCCGACTGGCCACCGCGTTGTACTTGTCCGCCAGCGCCACCCGTTCGGTCGATCGGGTCACGATCGGCAGGAATTTTTCGGTCAACGGCGAACGCGTCTTGCCGGCGAAGTAGTCGGTCACCGAAGTGTCGCCGCCACGCACAATGCGCACGGCGTCGTCCGCGCTCACCGACTTGGCGGCCTGCAACAGAATGGGCTTGGCCTGTGGCACCGCCATCTCGGCCGCGCGGTTCATCGAGGTGACGAGCTCATCGATGCGCTTTTGCTGGCCGACGGCCTTCAGCAGTCGCGACGCGTCCTCCAGAAAGCTCGGCAACGGAATGCGGACCTTGGGGTTGCCGAGAAAACCATCGGTCTTACCGAGCAGCGCAACCGCCGACACTGCACCGCGCTCGAGCGCTGCGCGGAGGCCGCTCGTGGCGTCGACCTGGCTCAACAGGTCGGCCGCCATGGTGCGGTCCGACACAGCGATGCCGAGCCCGGGTAGCCAGAAGACAAACTGCCGACGCCTCATCTGGTGCCTTCCTCCGCGACTTGCCGATCGTGCGTCAGACGGCATCGAACACGCCGGCCAACGCCGCCTGCTGGTCGGCGTGGTAACTCGAGCGCACCAGCGCGCCGACCGCCGCGTGCGAGAAGCCCAGCTCGCTGGCCTTCTGCTCGAAGGCGCGAAAGGCGTCGGGATGCACGTAACGCAGCACTGGCAGGTGGTGGCCTGATGGTGCGAGGTACTGGCCGATCGTCAGCATGTCGATGCCGTGCGCACGCATGTCGCGCATCACCTCGACGATCTCGTCGTCGGTCTCGCCGAGACCGACCATCAGGCCGCTCTTGGTTGGCACGCCGGGGCAACGCGCCTTGAACTGTTTGAGCAGGTTCAACGAGAACGCGTAGTCCGAGCCGGGACGCGCCTGCTTGTACAGACGCGGCACGGTCTCGAGGTTGTGGTTCATCACGTCGGGCGGCGCCGACTTCAGGATGTCGAGCGCCCGATCGAGCCGGCCGCGGAAGTCTGGGGTCAGGATCTCGATGCGCGTCTGGGGCGACAGCTCGCGCACGCGGCGGATGCAATCAACGAAGTGCCCGGCGCCGCCGTCGCGCAGATCATCGCGGTCGACACTGGTGATCACCACGTACTTGAGCTTCAGCGCGGCGATCGTGCGCGCCAGATTCTCCGGCTCGTCGACATCCAGCGGGTCAGGGCGGCCATGGCCGACGTCACAGAAGGGGCAGCGTCGTGTGCACTTGTCGCCCATGACCATGAAGGTCGCCGTGCCATGGCCGAAGCATTCGCCGATGTTCGGGCACGACGCCTCCTCGCACACCGTATGCAGCTTGTGCTCGCGCAGCACCTGCTTGATCTCGTAGAAACGCGTGCTTGGCGAGCCAGCCTTGACACGGATCCAATCGGGCTTCTTCAACGCGGGTGCGGCCACCACCTTGATCGGGATTCGCGCCGTCTTGGCTTGCGACTTCTGTTTGGCCGACGGGTCGTAGCGCGCCGCGCTGGAGGTCGGGTCCGATTCAGGTGGGGTCATCGCGGGGCTCGTCGGGGGCGGGTGCGTCAAGGCGCCAGCAGTTCACTGAGCCGGACCGCCAGTTGTCGCGCGACTGCGTCACGCGATACGTGCACACCCAGTGTAGCCAGATCGATCGTCCTGAGTCCGGCATAGCCGCAAGGATTGATGCGGGCGAAGGGATCCAGGTCCATCGCCACGTTGAGCGCCACGCCGTGATAGCAGCAGTGATTGCTGACCTTGAGGCCCAGGGCCGCGATCTTGCCGAGTCCGGCGAACTCGCCGTCCGGCCGTGCGACGGGCGGCCGGGCATGGCCGCCGGGGTCGTCGAGCCGCACGTAGATTCCCGGCGCGCCCGGCACGCGATGCCCCACCACGCCATGCTCGGCCAGCACGTCGAGTACAGCCCGCTCGAGCCGGAAGACGAACTCCTTGACATAGATGCCGAGCGGGCGCATGTCGACCAGTGGGTACCCCACGACTTGACCCGGCCCGTGATACGTGACCTGCCCGCCCCGGTCGGTCTGCACCACCGGAATGCCGTCCGGTCGCAGCACATGTTCGGCTCGACCCGCAAGACCCAGCGTGAACACCGGCGGATGCTCGACAAGCCACAGTTCGTCCGGTGTCGCCGCAGTACGCGTGCGCGTGAAAGCCTGCATCGCCTGCAACGTGGGCAGGTAGTCGCGTCGACCTAGGTCGGCGACCTTCATCGCCCGGCCTGTTCGGCGCAGCACGCGCCGGCTATAGCACCACCTTGACCATTGGGTGCGTCGACAGCGTGCGATACAGCTCGTCGAGCTGCGCGCGGCTGGTGGCCGTCACGGTGATCGTGATACCGAGGTAGTTGCCGCCGCGGCTCGGCCGTAGTTCGATCCCACCGGCGTCGAAGGCCGGGTCGAAGCGGCGGGCGATCTCGACGATCGCCTCGACGAAACCGTCGACCTGCGCGCCCATCACCTTGATCGGGAACGGGCTCGGGTACTCGATCAGCGAGGGCGGTTCGGGCGTCGGGTCCATCGGCAACACGCCTAGATCGACTGTGCCACCTTGGCCCGCTGATAGGCCTCGTAGAGCCGCCCGTATACCGGACCCGGCTTGCCGCGCAACGCGCCATGGCCGACAGCGTCGCCATCGAGCTTTGTCACCGGCAGCACCTCCTTGGTGGCGGAGCTCAGCAGCACTTCATCCGCCGCCCGCACGTCGTCTTCCGAGATCGGTCGCAGGTTGTAGGCGATACGCTCTTCTTCGCACAGTTCGCGAAACAGCTCAACCCGAATGCCCTCGAGCACCAGGTCGCTGCGCGGCGGGCCGAGCAGCGCGCCTTCGTGAACGATCCAGACGTTGCTGCCTGAGCCTTCGGTGAGCCAGCCGTCGCGGAACATCACCGTCTCCAGGGCGCCACGGTCAGCCGAGATCTGTCGCGCCATCACATTGCCAAGCAGCGACACACTCTTGATGTCGCCTCGTTCCCAGCGGAAGTCGCGTGCAGTGACGCAGGCTACACCGTGGTGGCGCTGCTCAGGGGTGGGCGGGCGCAGCGGACTGGTCATGACGAACACCGTGGGCGACAGGCCCGGCGGCATCACGTGGTCGCGCAATGCCACGCCACGCGTGACCTCGATGTACACCAACTGATCGGTCGCTGCCTGCGCGGCGACCAGTTCGCGCGCGAGCGCCAACCAACCATCACGCCCATGCGGGTTGTGGATGCGCAGCTTGTCGAGGCTGCGGGCCAGCCGCGCCATGTGCTCGTCGAAGCGGAACAGACGGCGACCGTAGACGGGAATGACCTCGTAGACTCCGTCACCGAAGATGAAGCCGCGGTCGAGTACCGAGACCTTTGCCTCGTTCAGCGGAAGCGTCTGACCGTTCAGGTGGCACAGGGTGTCCGGCAGCATCGTCATGGTGGCCTCGTCGTGGCCTCGCGGCGTCGTGGAAGTTGAGCTTAGCCCAGTTCGTTGCTGCGCTACTTGATCCAGAGCCGCAACGAGTCCCAGGCCCTGCCGAACAACCCTGCCTCCGGTACGGCCTCCTGCACGATCAGCGGCACGGTGGTCAGCGGAGCACCACCGGCCGAGGTGACCTTGATGATGCCGACACGCTGGCCCTTGGCAAGCGGCGCCACCAGCGGGTCGGTGCGTTCGATCACCGTCTTCAGTTTGTCACCCTCGCCGCGCGGCACCGCGACGAACAGCGTGGTAGCGGGTCCGAGCGCGGCCTCGGCCTGAGCACCTTTCCACACCGGTACGCGGAGAGCCGGCTTGGCGGTGTCGAACAGGCGCACGACGTCCCACGCGGTGTAGCCCCAGTTCAGCAGCTTCTGGCTCTCGTTGGCCCGCGCGTCCATCGAGGTGGTGTTCAGCACCACGCTCAGAAGGCGCCGTTTGCCGCTGAGCGCGCCGGCAACCCCGAGGTTGGGAAAGTCGCGCGCGGCGCTGGCAATCAGGCAATAGCCCGCCGCTTCGGTGAAGCCGGTTTTCATGCCATCGACCGTCGGGTCGCGCCGCAGCAGCAGGTTGCGGTTGGGCTGCGAGATCTTGTTGTACGTGTACTCCTTGATGGAGTAGTAGGTGTAGAAATCCGGGAAGTCGCGAATGATGTGCGACGCGATCGTCGCCAAGTCGCGCGCCGTGCTTTTGTGGCCGGCTTCGGTGAGGCCGGTAACGTTCTTGAACGTGGTGTTCTTCAGGCCGAACGCCTGCGCCTGGCGGCGCTGCTGTTCGTCACGAATGGACGGGCCGAAGACAGTCTCGAAATATTTCTCTTTGACCAACTGGTCGACCAGGCTGTTATCGATCATCTTGCTCAGGTCGCTGCCCTTGAGCTCCGCTCCTTGGCGCTCGATCACCCCGTCGA
>CALMQI010000428.1 GCA_937871935.1 uncultured Burkholderiales bacterium | reverse complement strand
GCGCGCAAGCGCACCACCTCGTCGCGCAGGCCGTCGACGATGCGCTGCACGTACTGGCGCGAACCGCCGACCACCGTGCGCCAGGTCGGCCGGTCGCTGATCTGCAGCAGGCCGTGGTTGCGACAGAAGCGCAGCAGGCTGACAGCCGGAAAGTCGAGCATCTGCGCCGTCGGACACGACCAGATGCTGGCCACCATTGGCAGCAGGTAGTCCTCGCGGAAGGCGTCGCCGAAACGGTGCCGGCGCAGGAAGTCACCCAGTGTCAGCGTCGGGTCGACGGTCGAGTTGGTCGCCTCCAGTTCGTGTGTCGCCAGCCGGTTGAACCGAAGCACGTCGCCGAGCATCCGCCAGAAGCGCGGGCGCAGCAGGTTGGCGCGCTGGGCGAACACGGCGTCGAGATCGCTGCCGCACCACTCGAGGCCGGTCTGCGGGCGCTGGATCGACAACGACATGTCGGACGTCGCCGTCTGCACATCGAGCTGCGTGAACAGCCGCGTCAGCCCGGGGTAGGTCCGCTGGTTGTAGACGAGGAAGCCGGTGTCGACCGCTCCCCGCTCGCCGTCGAGCGAAAGCTCGACGGTCCGCGCGTGGCCGCCGAAGTGGCCCGCCGCCTCGAACAGCGTGACCCGGCTGAGCGGCTCGAGTTCGCGCGCCGCGACCAGCCCGGCAATGCCCGATCCGACGACAGCGATTCGTCGCACGGGGATCGGCCCTCAAACGAAAAGGCGCGCGGCCCTTGGGCCGCGCGCCTCGCGATACAAAGTTGCCGTGCAGCGCCCCCGCGCGAAGGAGGGAGGGAGGGAGGAGGAGAAGAGTCGCCCGGGGATTTCTGTCGCGAAACGCGCCAGGCTGCACAGCAAGAAAGCCACTGGTGGCAGCAGGGCTCCACACTCCATCGCCCCTGCTGCCTTCATGCCGATCCCGACGCGGTCGGCATCGGCACCATGAGCGTGTGACCGGGCGTCCGAGGCAAAGTTCCCGTGCGGTTCGACTAGACGGTGCATCACGGCGATATCTGATGTGAACTGATCAGTCACAATATTAACTGATCAGTATAGAAGTGTCCAGAGCGACGGATTGGCGGGGTCGAGCCCACTCGACAGCGCCTGGGAGAACAAGGTGGTCGAGCGCATGCTGCACAGCTGCGCCTGCTGCTTGCGCGCAGCGTCGCAGCGTGCAGAAGCGAGATCGCTACCGCAAGGTCATGGCGACCGCCCTGGTCGCCACGGCGGTGGCGCGGCCGGCCCGAAGGCGCCTCAGGTCGCCTTGCCGGCCGCCGACGCGAGGCGTGCCTGGTCGCGCTTGCGGTCTGCCGTCACCCGCTGCGCACTCGGCCGCTCGTGGATGCGCGCCGCGTAGGCCTTGTGGTCGACGCCGGCGGCGAGCAGCAGATCCTCGCCGTAGATCGCCTTGGTCGCCATCGCCACCACCGGCAGGCTCACGTAGCCGCAGCAATCGGCCATCGTGAAACGCTCGCCGGCCAGAAACGGCGACATTCGGGTCAGCTTGGCGAAGGCCGCGATATTGCGGCCGATCAGCTTGCGCACGCGCACCTGCTGCGACTCGCTGACCGTGCCGCCGAAGAAAGCCTGCGGATACAGCTCACGCGCCACCAACTCGAGATGCAGGTCGACGAAGACGCACAGCTCACGCACCTTGGCGGCTTCCCAGGGGTCGGTCGGCAGCAGCGCCGGCTCGGGTTGGATGGCCTCGAGGTACTCGAGGATCACCTGGCTCTCGCACAGCGCGCCGCGCTCGGTGGTGAGATACGGGATCTTGCCCAGCGGCGAACACGCCAGCACCGCCTCGCTCGGATTGCCGGTGGTGACGAGCGCCTCGTCGAACGCGAGGCCTTTTTCCAGCAGCGCCATCTTGACCTTGTTGTAGTAGTTCGAAATCGCAAAGCCATGCAAGGTGAGCATCGATCGTCTCCTGTGAGTGGCGCAGTCTAGGGCTGGGGTCCATCAGGGCGCTGACGCGCCGGCGACAGCGCCGGGTTGGCTGCCACGACGCGGTCGCGGGCGCCGTGGTGGACCATCGCAATGCCGATCGTCACCGTCGCCAGCGCGACGACCAGACGGGCCGTCAGCGGTTCGCCCAGCAGCACCACGCCGGCGATCAGGCCGAGCACCGGCGTCAGCAGCGTGAAGGCCGACAGCTGCGTGGCCGGGTAGTGGCGCATCAGCCAGAACCACAGCAGGTAGCTCGCGAAGCAGACGACGACGGTCTGGAATAGCACAGCTGCCAACGGCAGCGGCGTCAGCCGGCTCGGCCAGGTCTCGGCCGACAGCAGCGCCACCAGCGCCATCAGAGCGCCCGACACGGCGAGCTGGTAGAACAGCGTCTTCTCGGCGGCAGCCTGCGACAGCCGCGTGGCGCGGATGAGCAGCGTCGTCGCACCCCACAGTGCTGCGCCCAGCACGCCCAGCGCGTCGCCGATCCATTGCCGCTCGCCGGTTGACGGCTGCTGGAACCCTTCGGCAAAGGCCCAGGCGACCCCGGCGAATGCGGCCAACAGGCCGGCCAGCTGGCGGGCGTCAAGCCGTTCGTTGCGCGCGATCAGCGGCATGCCGAGCGCAACGACGAACGGCGCCAGGTAGATGAAGACCGCCATGCGCGAGGCCGTCGTGTACTGCAGGCCGACGAAGATGCAGCAGAACTCGAGCGCGAACAGCACACCGGCGCCGAATCCCGCCGCCAGCGTGCCATCGCGCCCGAACAGCGCGATCCGGCGCACCCGCGCCCACAGCAGCACGAGCACGGCGGCGCCCAGTGAACGCACGGCCACCTGCGTCAACGGCGGCATCTCGGCGAGCGCCACCTTGCTGCTGACCTGGCCCAGCCCCCATACCGCGCAGCACAGCAGCAGACAGGCGACGGCGATGCCATCCAGGCCCGGTTTGCGTTGTGGCATCGTCGCCGATCCTAGCGGCCGGGCGCGCGCGGGCGATGCGCCAGCACCAGTGCGCATAACGCACCGGCCAGCGCGCCCGCCACGTGGGCGGCCGGCGCGACGGCGAAGTCCCATTGCGGCGTGCGCCGCAGCGCGCCCTGCCACGGCTCCTCGAGCAGCAGCTTGATCGCCAGGCCCACCAGCACGGCAACGCCGAGCCCGCGCTCGGGCGCAGAGGGCGAGCGACAAAGGCGCAGCGCCACCACCACAACGCCCGCATGCAGCACACCCGACAGGCCGGCATAACGCTGCAACGCCGGTTGGGCCAGCAAGGCCAAGTGCGTCAGCGGCCAGGCCGTCGCCCAGGCCAGGGCGTCCGCACGGCGCACTCGTGCGCGCACGCCTAGCCACCCGATCACCGCCAGTCCGGCCAGGTTGGCGCCCAGGTGGGCGGCGCTCAAGTGCACCCAGGCTGCGGTGAACCAGCGCCAGGGCTGTGCGGCGGCCAGCCCGGGTTGCCAGTTCCAGGTGTCGGCGCTGCCGAACCACAGCAGCAGCGCACCGAGGGCCAGACCGCCGGCCAGCAGCAGCCAGGTGCGGACATCGGCGGCGTGGGCCGTACCGTCCCTCGGCGCATAGGGCACCACTGGCTTCAGCCGAACACGGCGCGCCACAGCGCGACGATGGCATCGCGCTGCGGCGCCAGCAGCTGGGCGTCGAAGTGCGTCGGCTGTTCGTCGAGCCTGGCGCGGTGCTGCGCACGCCTGAGTTCGCGATACGCGTCGGCGGCCTGGACGCCGATGCCATCGGGCAGCAGGCCGTGCGCCTGGGCGCGCTGCAGCAGCGCGATGTTGCCGACGTTGTCGAGCAGCGCCGGATGGTCGTGGGCGTGGGCCAGCACGAGGTACTGCACGGCGAACTCGGCATCCAGCATGCCGCCCACGCTGTGCTTCACGTCGTAGCGACTGGCGGCCACCGGGTAGGCGGTGCGCACGCGTTCGCGCATCGCCATCACCTCGGCGGCCAGCGGCTTGAGTTCACGCGCGGCGGCCAGCACGCGGGCGCGCGCCGCGTCGAAGCGGCCGGCCAGACCCGGTGTTCCGGCGCAGAAGCGTGCGCGGGTGAGGGCCTGGTGTTCCCAGGTCCACGCCGTGTTGCTGCCGCGCCCGTCCTGGTAGCGTTCGAACGCGGCGATCGACGTCACCAGCAGGCCCGAGTTGCCGTTCGGCCGCAGGGCGGTGTCGATCTCGAACAGCGCGCCAGCCGGCGTACGGATCGTCAGCCAGGTGATCAGCTTGCGCACGAACGCGGCATAGACCTCCTGCGCACGATCGGCATCGGCTTCGTCGCTGTCGTCGTAGAGGAACACCACGTCCAGGTCGCTGCCATAGCCGAGCTCCTTGCCGCCGAGCTTGCCGTAGGCGATGACGGCGAAGCGCGGCGCATCGCGATGCCGCGTCCTCAGGCGGGCCCAGGCCCAGCGCAACGTGCACTCGAGCACGGCGTCGGCCAGCGCCGACAGGTCGTCGGCGACCTGCTCGACGGTGATCAGCCCCTCGACGTCGCGCACCAGTGTGCGGAACACCTCGGCGTGGTGGGCGTGCCGCAAGGTGTCGAGCAGCGCCTCCTCGTCCGCCTGCCCGCTGCGCTCCCACGCGGCGTGACGCTCCTCGAGCTCGCCGATGAACGCCGTGCGGTCGAATCGCTCGTGCAGCAGCCGCGGATCGGCCAGCTCGTCGATCACGCCGGGGTGCCGCATCAGGTACTGCATCGGCCAGCGCGCCAGGCCGAGCAGGCGCAACAGGCGCTGCATCACCTCGGGCCGCTCGGCCAGCAGGGCGACGTAGCTCTCGCGGCGCAGCAGGGGTTCGAGCCAGTCGATGAAGCGCAGCGCCGCCTGCAGCGTGCACAGCTCGGCCGCCACCGCCGCCGCGGCGCGCTGCACCACGCGGCCGAGCCGCAGCTTGCTCTCGTCGCGCAGCGCCTGCACGCGCGGCTTGGCGGCCCAGCGGCTCACCCGCTCGGCCATCTCGGCAGGCAGCGTCTCGAGCAAGGCCTCGGCGTCCAGCGGCAGCGGGCCCGACCCGCAGACCTTGCACTCGCCGCTCTTGCGGGATACGGCGCCCGGGGCCTGCCCGTCGTGCAGCAGGGCGTCGAACTCATTGGCGACGAACTCGCGCATCTCGCTCAAGCCGTTGAGCAGCTGGCAGGGCCCGGCGCCCCCGGTCGGATCGAGCGAGCGTGCAATCCAGTCGAGATCACCGTCGGCGGTCGGCAGCACATGGGTCTGCTGATCGTCGAGATACTGGATGCGATGCTCGATGCGGCGCAGGAACACATAGGCGGCATCGAGTCGCGCGGCCGTTTCCGGTTTCATCAGGCCACGCGCCATCAGGCGCTGCAGGCTGCGCTGTGTCGACCGCGTGCGGATCTCCGGATACTGGCCACCGCGCACGACCAGCAGCAGTTGCACGATGAATTCGATCTCGCGGATGCCGCCGCGCGACAGCTTGACGTCGTTGCTGCGCTCGGGGCGGCCGGCGGCGCGTCGCTGCGCCTCTTCGCGGATGCGTCGATGCAGCTGGCGCAGCGACTCGAACACGCCGTAGTCGAGATAGCGGCGGTAGACGAACGGTGCGACCAGCGAGCGCAGCGCCAGCGTGCGGCCGCTGGTGACGGCCGCCCGCGGCGCGACGACGCGGCTCTTCAGCCAGGCGAAGCGCTCCCATTCGCGGCCCTGCACCTGGAAGTACTCCTCCAGCATCGGCAGGCTGACCACCGGTGGCCCGGAATTGCCGTTCGGCCGCAGCGCCAGGTCGACGCGAAAGACGAGCCCGTCGTCGGTGACGTCGCCGATCAGCGTGTGCAAGCGCTTGGCGACCCGGCCGAAGTACTCCTGGGTGCTCACCGGGGCGACCCCATCGGTGTGGCCGTCTTCCTCGTACAGGTAGATCAGGTCGATGTCGGACGAGACGTTCAGCTCGCGTGCGCCGAGCTTGCCCATGCCGACGATCCAGAAGTCGATGCGCTGTCCGCTCGTGTCGCGCGGGCAGCCGCTGCGTGCATCCTCCTCGGCCAGCGCCGCGGCCAGCGCGCGCTCGAGCATCACTTCGGCCAGCGCGGTCATTGTCGCGGTCACCACCGACAGCTCGGCCGACTGCTCGACGTCGAGCACCGCCAGCCGCTCGATCACCACATGGCGCGCCACGCGCAGCGCCGAGCCGAGTGTGCGGCCGCGGCCGATCAGCTGGTCGATCAGCGCGTCGATCGACCGCGCGTCGGGCACGCCCGCCGGCAGCAGCGCACATTCGTCGGCGAAACGTCTACGAACACGTTGCACGAACCGGCTGTAGTCGGCAGCCGCCCGCGCACCGTTGAGCGCTGCAACATCCACATCCTCGACCGGGCGAAGGCGGTCCACGTCGTCCTCAGAGGGTCTGTGCTAGATTGAACCGGCCCCGGGGGCGGCCACTCTGCCTCTCACGCGCCTGCGTGGCCGGATCGGCCTGTCGCGCACGGTGCGGGTATCTCCTCATTCGATGTCCCCCAACTCCGCCGTGGTTGCCCCGCGCCGACCCTTCTGGCGAGCATCGACCCGTGCCTTGCGGCTGCTGGTCGCCGGCCTGGCGATTGTGTGGAGCCTACTGCTGATGGCGTGGCTGACTCTCCACTGGGGGATTTTGCCGCACATCGACGACTGGCGGCCGCGCATCGAGGCTGCGGCGAGTCGCGCACTGGGTGTGCCGGTGCGCATCGGCCGCATTCAAGTGCGATCGGGCAGCTGGGTGCCGGCTGCCGAACTGCACGACGTGGTACTGCACGATCGCGACGGCCGCGAGGCGCTGCGCCTGCCCCGCGTGGCGGCGTCTCTATCGGTGCCGGCGCTGCTGGCCTTCGAGTTGCGTTTCCAGCAGCTGCTGATCGAGGATGCGCAGCTCGAGATCCGCCGCGACGCACAGGGCCATCTGTTCGTCGCCGGTCTGCCGATGGGCGGGCCTGTATCCGGCGACGACCATGCCGCGGCCGACTGGTTCTTCCGCCAGCAGGAGTTCGTCATCCGTCGCGGCTCGCTGTCGTGGCTCGACGAGCAGCGTGGCGCGCCGCCGCTGCAGCTGACCGACGCCGTCGTCGTCGTGCGCAATGGCCTGCTGCATCACGACCTGCTCATCGATGCCACGCCGCAGGCCGCCTGGGGCGAGCGCTTCGCGCTGCGCGCCCGCATGAGCCAGCCGTTGATGGCGCGCAGCGGTGACTGGCGACAGTGGCGCGGCACGGTGCACGCCGACCTGCCGCATGTGGACGTGGCGCTGCTGCGGCAGTACGTCGACCTGCCGTTCGAGTTGCGCGAAGGTCGTGGCGCCGTGCGGGCCTGGCTCGACGTGAGCGACGGCGTGGCCGACGCTGCCACCGTCGACATCGCCCTGCGCGACGTGGCTTTGCGTCTGTCGGCCCAGGTGGCGCCGATGGAGTTCGAGTACCTGCGCGCGCGCCTCGACGCAGAGCAGGGCGAGCGCCACGTGCGCGTCGCGGCGCGACGGCTGGCGTTCGCCACCGCCGACGGACTGGTCTGGCCCGAGAGCGTGATCGAGGCGAGCTGGCGCACGGCTCGCCCGGCGCCACAGGGCCAGTCCGAGGTGATTGCCGGCGAGTTGAGCGCCGATCGGCTGGATCTCCCGCAGCTGGCCGCGCTGGTCTCGCGTGTGCCGCTGGGCGAAGGCATGCGCAGGCTGCTGGTCGACCTTGCACCACGCGGCACGGTGCACGACCTGATGGCGCGCTGGGACGGGCCGCTCGATGCGCCGCAGCACTACCAGGTGCGCGCGCGCATGAAGGGACTGTCGATCGCCGCGGCGCCCGCGGCGTCGGCCGACGGCGTCGGCCGACCGGGCTGGCTCAATGCCGACGTCGACCTGCGTGCCAGCGAGCTGGGCGGCGACGCGCGGCTGACACTGGCCGACGGGGCGTTCGAATTCCCCGGCGTGTTCGAGAAGGCCGTCGTGCCGCTGCGCCGCTTCGATGCGCAGCTCGGCTGGCGCATCGGGCCGATGGCGGCCCATGGCCGGCCGATCGAGCTGCAGGTCAAGGAGGCCCGCTTCGAGAACGACGACGCCGCCGGCGAGCTGACAGCGCACTGGCGCTCCGGCGACGGCGCCGGCTTCGGCCGCGCCGCGCGCTTTCCCGGCGTGCTCGATCTGCAGGGCAAGCTGACCAGCGGCCGCGCCGACAGCGTCGCACGTTACCTGCCGCTCGGCCTGCCGAAGCCGGCGCGCGAGTACGTTGCGCATGCGGTGCAGGGTGGCAAGGTGTCATCGGCGACCTTCGCCGTCAAGGGTGATCTCTGGGACTTCCCCTTCTACCGGGCGACCCACGACCGCGAGGGCGTGTTTCGCATCGCGGGCCAGGTCAGCGACCTGACGCTGGCCTATGTGCCGAGCCATCCGGGTGACGGTGCCGGCGAGCCGGCCTTCGAATCGCCCTGGCCGGCGATCACACGCGGCGAGGGCGAGCTGGTGTTCGACCGCTCGAGCATGCAGATCCGCAACGCGCAAGGTCGCATCTTCGGCGTCGAGCTGCGCGCTGTGCAGGGCGGCGTGCGCGACTTCGGACAGCAGGCGACGCTCGAACTGGAAGGTCAGGCGCGCGGGCCGCTGCCGGACTTCGTGCGCTACGTCAACACGACGCCGGTGGGCGAATGGATCGGTGGCGCGCTGGCGCAGGCCAGCACGCAAGGTGCCGCCGAGCTGCGCCTGGCGCTCGGCCTGCCGCTGGCGGACCTGTCGCAGTCCGTCGTCAAGGGCAGTGTCCAGCTGAGCGGCAACGACATCCGGCTGCGGCCCGACACGCCGCAGCTTGGCGGCGCGCGCGGCCGCGTCGAGTTCACGCAGCGTGGCCTGCAGATCGTCGGCGGCGCCGGGCGCGCGCTCGGCGGCGAGATCGCGCTCGAGGGCGGCACGCAGACCGACGGCAGCCTGCGCTTCACCGCGCAGGGCGTGGCCACCGCCGAGGGCCTGCGGCGTGCCAGCGAGGTCGGCCTGCCGTCGCGCGTGGCCCAGGTGCTGCAAGGACAGGCGCCGTACCGCTTGCAGCTCGGCTTCGTCAAGGGGCACTCGGAGTGGTCGCTGACCAGCCCGCTCACCGGCATGGTGATCAACCTGCCGGCGCCACTGGGCAAGGCGGCCGACGCGGCGCTGCCGCTGCGTGTGCAGGCCACACTTCAGCCCGACTCGCTGGCGGCGGGTGCGAGCGCGCGCGACCAGCTGCGCGTCGAGCTCGGTACGCTGGTGCAGGCGAACTACCTGCGTGATGTCGCCGGCGAGCTGCCGCGCGTGCTGCGTGCGGGCATCGGCATCAACCAGCCGGCGCCGGCGGCGGTGGCCGGCGGGCAGGCGCAGGCCGATTTCGCGAGCCTCGATGTCGACGCCTGGCGCCAGGCGGCCGCCCGGCTCATGCCGGCGACCAGCCAAGCGACCGGCCCCGGCGGCGATGGCGGATACCTGCCGCGCATCTTCAGCGTGCGAGCACGCGAGCTGTTGGTCAACTCGCGGCGCATCACGCAGGCGAACATCGACTTGAGCCGCGTCACCCGCGACGACGAGGACACCTGGCGCGCGCAGCTCAGCGCGGACCAGCTCGCCGGGCTGATCGAATACCGCGAACCACGCACCGCGCAGGCCGCGGGCCGCGTGTTCGCGCGCCTGAGCCGGCTGTCGCTGCCGCCGGCCGAGGCTGACAGTGTGGGACAACTGCTCGACCAGGCGCCGGCCACCGTGCCGGCGCTCGACGTCGTGGTCGACGACTTCGAATTGCGCGGCAAGCACCTCGGCCGGCTCGAGATCGAGGCGGTCAATCGCGGTCCGGCGGGTGGCGAGGCGGCGCGCGAGTGGCGGCTGAACCGGCTGCTGCTGCGTACCCCGGAGGCGACGCTGAGTGCCACCGGGCAATGGGCGGGGGCCGGTGGGGCGGCACGGCGACGTACGGCGCTCGATTTCCAGCTCGATCTGGCCGACAGCGGCGCGTACCTCGAACGCCTGGGCTACGGCAAGACGCTGCGCGGCGGCAAGGGCCGCTTGCAGGGGCAACTGGCATGGGCGGGCTCACCGCTCGGCTGGGACACCAAGAGCCTGGACGGGCAGATGAATCTGTCGCTCGACGCCGGCCAGTTCCTCAAGGCCGATGCCGGTGCGGCCCGGTTGCTCGGCGTGCTGAGCCTGCAGGCGCTGCCGCGGCGCCTGATGCTGGACTTCCGCGACGTCTTCGAGGAAGGCTTCGCGTTCGACAACATCGGCGGCGACTTTCACGTCAACGCCGGGGTGCTGCAGACGAACAACCTGCGCATGCGCGGTGTGCAGGCCGCGGTGCTGATGGAGGGCCAGGCCGACGTCGGCCAGGAGACACAGGACCTGCGCGTATTCGTCGTGCCAGAGATAAACGCCGGCACCGCGTCGCTCGCCTATGCGGCGATCAACCCGGCACTCGGCCTCGGCACCTTCGTCGCGCAGTGGCTGCTGCGCCGGCCGTTGATCGCGGCGAACACGCGCGAGTTCCGCATCACCGGCAAGTGGGACGACCCGCGCATCGAGCGGGTCGAGCGCCAGCCCGGTGACGCGGTACCGTCGATCGACGGCCCGGCCGCGGCTGCGTCGTCGCCGCCGCAGCGGCCTTGACACTCCACGGCGGAAACCGACTCGATGAAGATCGCCGCGCTGCAGATGGTGTCGACCCCGGACGTCGGCCGCAACCTCGACGCAGCCGCGGCACTGATCGACGAGGCGGCGAGCGCCGGCGCGGCACTGGTGGCCCTGCCCGAGTACTTCTGCCTGATGGGCCGGGCCGACACCGACAAGCTCGCGGTCGCCGAGGCCGATGGCGACGGCCCGATCCAGCAGCGGCTGGCCGCTGCGGCCCGCCAGCACGGCGTCTGGGTGGTCGGCGGCACGCTGCCGCTGCGCACCGCCGATCCAGCACGTGTGCGCAACACCTGCCTGGTCTACAGCCCCGACGGCCGGCGTGCGGCGCGTTACGACAAGATCCACCTGTTCGCCTACGACAACGGCCGCGAGCGCTACGACGAAGGCCGCGTGCTCGAGCGCGGCGAGCGCAGCGTCGCGCTCGATGTCGACGGCTGGCGCGTCGGCCTGTCGGTGTGCTACGACCTGCGTTTTCCCGAGTTGTACCGGGAACTGTCGACGCCGCCGTGCGACCTGATCTGCGTGCCGTCGGCCTTCACCTACACGACCGGCCGCGCGCACTGGGAGCTGTTGTTGCGCGCCCGCGCGGTGGAGAACCAGTGCTACGTGATCGCGCCGGCGCAGGGCGGCCGCCACGAGAACGGCCGACAGACCTGGGGCCACACCCTGATCGTCGACCCGTGGGGCGAGGTGCTGGCGTGTCGTGACGAGGGCGCCGCGGTCGTGACGGCTACGCTGGAGCGCGAGGTCATCGACCGTGTGCGCACGCAGCTGCCGGCGCTGTCGCACCGGCGCTGAACGCTCACTGCGCGCCGAGGGCCATCGTCCAGTAGGTGCCGTAGGTGCTGGCGGGTGTGCCGGGCACGCACGCCACGCCGATGTCACGGAAGGCCGGGTTCAGCACGTTGGCGCAATGGCCGTCGCTGGCCATCCAGCCGTCGACGACGGCCTGCACCGACGGATAACCGGCCGCGATGTTCTCGCCGATCGTGCGCCAGTCGTATCCCGCCGCCTCGGCGCGTTGGGCCGGGGTGCGGCCGTCCAGACCGTCATGGGCAAAGTAGTTCTGCGTCGCCATGTCCAGCGAGTGCGCCGCTGCAGCCTGGTCGAGCGCACCGTGCCATTGCAGCGCCACCGACGGCGCGAAGCTGCCGCGCGTGCCGCAGTTGCCGCCGCTGGCGCGCTGCGCGTTGACCCGCTGCAGCATCTCGGCCTGAAAGTCCGTCAGGCCGCAAGTCGACGCCGCGCCGGCTTGCTGGGCGGGCAATGCCGGCGCGGCGCTGTCGCTCCCGCCGCCGCAGCCGGATACGAGCAGCGCTGCGACCGCGAGTGCCGACCACTGCGGTGGCCGCCAACGGGCAGCGCGAAGAAGGGTGATGCCGGGAGTGATCGTCATGGTGACTGGCAGGACGGCAATCCCCGTGCCGTGGTGCCGCGCCATTCTGGAAGCACCGATCGCAGCGCGCGCGTCGAGCCCGCTCACGCCGCGGCGGCACGAGAAGTCCTGCACGCCGGGTGCGTGACCTTCTCGTCGTGAACGAGCCTCAGCGCAGACCGAACATCATCTGGCGCGCGAGCCGTGTCCTGACCGGCGTCACGAGCCCGAGCAGGCCGAGTCCGGCCGAGCGCAGCGCGGCGATGCCTGGCGCCCGCCAGGTGAACGAGCGCGCGAGGAAGTCGGTGGTCGCGATGGCGCTCCAGCGGTCGATCGCTCGCTTGAGCTCCAGCCGGCGCAGCGCGGCGTCGAGGCCGTCGGCCGAGCGCAGCGCCTGCACCAGCGCGTAGGCGTCGCGCAGACCGAGGTTCAGGCCCTGGCCGGCCACCGGGTGCAGCGTCTGCGCCGCGTTGCCGATGCGCACGGTACGGCCCTGCACCAGCCGCAGCTCGGCGTTCAGACCGAGGTCGAAGGCCTGCAGCGCCGAGACGGTCTGCACCGCGCCGGCGTCGGGGGGCAGCAGGCTGTTGAGCAGCAGCACCCGCTGGTGTTCGTCGAGTGGGGCAACGGGATCGTCGGCCGCGTCGACGCACCAGACCAGCGCCGCTGCCATCGCGCCGTCGGCGCGTGGAGGCAGCGGCAGCAGCGCGAGCGGGCCGCTGCGCGTGAAGCGTTCGATCGCCAGGCCACGGCGGCCACCCTGCAGCGTGACCTGGCCGACCCAGGCGCGCTGCCGGTAGTCGTGCGACAGGGCCTTGCGCGACTGCTCGGCGAACACACCACCCTCGGCCACGACGGCCAGGTCGAAGGTGTCGACGATGCCGGCGTCGACCTCGACGCCGCCGGACACCGGCTTGAGCGCGGCCACCGGCGTGCCGAAGCGCATGCGCAGGCGCTCGGGCCGTGCGGCGCAGGCCTGCAACCACGCCTGCTGCAGCGGCGCCACCAGCGCGCCGTAGCTCAGCACCGCGCCGAGGCGGGACACGGCTTGTTCGCCGGCGCGGATCCGCACCATGGCCGGCAGTCCGCCGAAGGACGCCAGACCGGGCGGCACCTGCGACACGTGCACCTCGGTGATGTCCTGCGCCGCCGCCCCTGGCCAGGCCAGCAGCCGCTCGAGCAACTGCACGCTGCCGAGCGACAGCGCCAGCGTGCGTGCGTCGGCGCTGACGTCCCTGTCGGCCGGACGCGCGTCGAACACGGTCACTTGCGCCTGCGGCAGCCGCCGCGCCGCCAGCAAGGCGAGCGTCAGCCCGGCCGGGCCGGCGCCGACGACCGCGATGCGCGATTCATTCGTTGTCTGTGTCACGACATCGCCTCAGGAGGGTCCGGACCGGCATGGCTGTCATGCACGTATTATTTGTCGCACCCGGATGTCCGGGTGCTTCGCACGCCAAGGAGGGTCTCATGGGCCTGATGGACTTCATCAAGAAACAGTTCATCGACATCCTGCAATGGACGGAACAAGGCGACGGCGTGCTCGCCTGGCGCTTCCCGATGGCGGAAAACGAGATCCAGTACGGCGCCTCGCTGACCGTGCGCGAGAGCCAGATGGCGGTGTTCGTCAACGAGGGTAAGGTGGCCGACGTGTTCGGCCCCGGCATGTACAAGCTGACGACGCAGACGCTGCCGGTGCTGACCTACCTGAAGAACTGGGACAAGCTGTTCGAAAGCCCGTTCAAGAGCGACCTCTACTTCTTCAGCACCCGCCAGCAGATCGACCAGCGCTGGGGCACCACGCAACCGGTGACGATCCGCGACAAGGACTTCGGCGCCGTGCGCCTGCGCGCGTTCGGCAACTACGCGTACCGCATCGTCGACCCGAAGAAGTTCCATACCGAGATCTCCGGCACGCGCGATACCTACACGGTGGCCGACCTCGACGGCCAGCTGCGCGGGGTGATGCTGCAGCACATCAGCGACGCGGTGGCCGGCAGCGGCGTGCCTTTCCTCGACCTGGCGGCCAACCAGGTGGAGTTCGCCAAGCAGCTGCGCGAGGTTACCGGTCCGGCGTTCGATGCCCTCGGCCTCAAGCTCGAAGGCGTGACGGTGCAGAACGTCTCGCTGCCCGAGGAGCTGCAGAAGATCCTCGACCAGAAGATCGGCATGGGCATGGTCGGCGGCGACATGGGCAAGTTCATGCAGTACCAGACCGCGCAGGCTATTCCCAAGTTCGCCGAAGGATCCGGCGGCGGCGGGGGTGGTGGCGGCATTGCCGGCGACGCGATGGGCCTGGGCGCCGGCGTGGCCCTCGGCCAGGTGATGGCGCAGCAGTTGCAGCAGGGGCTGCAGGGCGGGGCGGCGGGCGTGAAGCCCGACGACGTGATGGCCACGCTGGAAAAGCTCGGCGAGCTGAAGGCCAAGGGAGTGCTGACGGATGAGGAGTTCGCGGCCAAGAAGGCCGAGCTCCTGAAGAAACTGACTTGAGCAGTTTCACGGGCTGATGCCGCTTCCAGCGCCCGCCTGACGCGTGGCGACCTCTGCGCAACGCGCCTATCGCGCCGCGTGCCCGAATTGCGGCGCGCCGGTCGAATTTCGCTCGGCGGCCTCGGCCAGCGCCGTCTGCAGCTTCTGCCGCAGCACGCTGGTGCGCGACGGCGACGCGCTGCGCCGCATCGGCCAGAGCGCCGAGCTGTTCGACGACCATTCGCCGCTGCAGCTCGGTGTCGCCGGCCGCTGGCAGGGCTCGGCCTTCACGCTGGTCGGCCGCCTGCAATATGGATACACAGCGCGCCCCCAAGCTGCGGCTGCGCCTTCGCCACCCCCCGCGGGGGCCGCAGGTGCGACCGGCGGAGCCGGATCGCAGCTCGACGGCACCTGGAACGAATGGCACGCGCTGTTCGACAGCGGCAAGAGCGGCTGGCTGTCCGACGACAACGGCGCCTACGTGGTGGCGTTCGATGCGCCGCTCGATGGGCCGGCACCGCGCGCCGATGAGCTGAACGCCGGCGAGCGCCGGCTGGTGCAGGGTGCGGCCTGGAGCGTGGCCTCGGTCACGTCGGCCCGGCTGCTGGCGGCGCAGGGCGAACTGCCGAGTCCGCCGCGCGGTGACGGCGCCGAGTTCATCGTGGCCGACCTGCGCAACGAGCGCGACGAGGTCGGCACGCTCGACTACAGCGATCCCGGCGGCGCCGTCGCCTGGTCGGTCGGCCGGGCGGTGCGGCTGGCCGACCTCGGCCTGACCGGCCTGCGCGAGGCCAGCGAGAAGACGCTCGGTGGCAAGAGCTTCGCCTGCCCGAGCTGCGGAGCGTCGCTCGAGCTCAAGCTGTCGACCACGCTGTCGATCGCGTGCCACCAGTGCAAGGCGGTGGTCGACGTCTCGCAGGGCGTCGGCGCCGATCTGTCGCACTATGCCCAGAGCAACGCCGGCCACGACGGTGCCGAGCCGCAGATCCCGCTCGGCAGCAGCGGGCGGCTTGCACTCGACGGCCGCGACATCGAGTGGCAGGTCGTCGGTTATCTCGAACGCTGCGACATCCCCGACGACGCCGACGACGAGCAGACCTTCTGGCGCGAGTACCTGCTGTTCAACCGCCAGGAGGGCTTCATCTTCCTGGTCGACAGCGAGGACGGCTGGAGCTGGGCCAAGCCGCTGACCGGCGCGCCGCAGGTGCGCGGCGATGCCGCCAACTGGCAGGGCCGCTCCTATCGCAAGACCTACGGCTACAGCGCCAAGGTCACCTGGGTGCTCGGCGAGTTCTACTGGCGCGTGCGCCGCGACGAGCGCGCCTTGGTCACCGACTACGTCGGCCAGGGCAGCGCGGCGGCGCGCCGGCTGTCGCGCGAGCAGTCCGGTCAGGAGGTCACCTGGTCCGAGGGCGCCACGCTCGAGCCCGCGCAGCTGGCGCGCGCATTCGGCCTCGCGGCCACCTCGGCGGTCGCGATGCAGCGCAGCACCGCGCCGTCGCTCACCATCGACGGCGGCCTGGCCAAGGCACTGCTGATCATCGCGGTGGTGCTGGTCGTGCTGATGATGGGCTTCTGCAGCAGCCGCGACCGCGACTGCGCCGACGTGCGCGCCACCTTCGGCGAGGCCAGCACCGAATACCAGCAATGCGCGCGCAACGCGCGCACCGGCTCCGGCTTTCGCACCGGCGGCGGCTCGTTCGGCGGCTACAGCTCCGGCGGCGGGCACAAGTAGCGCCGCTTTCCGAGTTTCAATACACCCCAGGAGGTGCTGACGATGATGGGATACGAGTGGCTCAAGCCCGGCGTGCTGCTGGGATCGATCCTCTACGCCGTGATCGGCGTCGTGGTGCTGTGGCTCAGCTTCGTCGTGATCGACAAGCTCACGCCCTACAAGCTGTGGGAAGAGCTGTGCGAGAAGAAGAACGTGGCGCTGGCCATCGTGGTCGGTGCGATGTTCATCGCGATCGGGCAGATCGTGGCGGCGGCAATCCACGGCTAGGCTTCCTGTGAAGGCAGGCGAGGCAGCGGGTGACACGGCTGCCGGGCGGGCCTGGCCGCGCCCGGCCGAGATCGCGCTGCTGGCCTCGGTCTTCGTCGTCGCCGCCTGCGGCCTGGTCTACGAACTCGCCGCCGGGGCGCTCGCCAGCTACCTGCTCGGCGACTCGGTGCTGCAGTTCTCCACCGTCATCGGCACCTACCTGTTCGCGATGGGCCTGGGCTCCTGGCTGTCGCGTTATCTCGAGCGCGAGCTGGTCGCGCAGTTCCTGCGCATCGAGCTGCTGATCGCCTGGTTCGGCGGGCTGATGCCGGCGGCGCTGTTCGCCGCTCACAGCGTGCTGCCGGCCGGCCACCCGGGTGCCTTTCGCGTTCTGCTGTACGGCCTGGTATTGCTGATCGGCGCCCTGGTCGGCCTCGAGATCCCGCTCGTGATGCGCATCCTGAAGCGCCACTTTGGCGCGCGCTACGCGCTCAAGGAGCTGGTGTCGCAGGTGCTCACCTTTGACTACCTCGGCGCGCTGGTCGTCGCGGTGGCGTTTCCGCTGCTGCTGGTGCCGCAGCTGGGCCTGGTGCGCACCGGTGTGTTCTTCGGCCTGCTCAACGCGGCCGTCGCCGCCTGGGCGCTGTGGCTGTTCCGCGCCGAACTGCGGCGCGCGACGGCGCACGCCCTCGCCTGCGCCGCGGTGATCGCCGGCCTGGTGGCGGCGCTGCTCGGCGCCGATGCGATGACCAGCTGGGCCGAGGACCATTTCTACGGCGACTCGATCGTGATCCGCGAGTCGAGCGACTACCAGCGCGTGGTCGTCACCGCCGGCGCCACCGGCGTGCGCCTGTACCTCAACGGCAACCTGCAGTTCCACTCGCGCGACGAATACCGCTATCACGAGGCGCTGGTGCATCCGGCGCTGGCGGCGCAGGGCGCGCCGCGCAAGGTGCTGGTGCTCGGCGGCGGCGACGGCATGGCGGTGCGCGAGGTGCTCAGGCACCCGAGCGTCGAGCAGGTCGTGCTGGTCGAGCTCGACCCGCACATGACGCGGCTGTTCAGCACGTCCGAGCTGCTGGTGCCGCTGAACCAGGGCGCGCTGCGCTCGCCCAAGCTGCGCATCGTGCATGCCGATGCGTTCACCTGGCTCGAGTCGAACGACGAGCAGTTCGACGCCATCGTCATCGACTTTCCCGACCCGACCAATTTCTCGCTCGGCAAGCTGTACACGACGAGCTTCTACCAGCGCGTCGACCAGCATCTCACCGCCGGTGGTTTCGCGGTGGTGCAGACCACGTCGCCGCTGCTGGCGCGGCGCAGCTTCTGGACCGTGGTGGCCACCGTCGAGGCGGTCGGCCTGACCGCGACGCCGTACCACGCGCATGTGCCGAGCTTCGGCGAGTGGGGTTTCGTGCTGCTGAGCCGTCGTCCGTGGCGTGTGCCGGCGGCGCTGCCGCCGGGGCTGCGCTTCCTCACGCCCGAGGGCCTGCCGGCGCTGTTGCAGTTTCCGCCCGACATGGCGCGGATTTCCGCGCAGCCGAACCGCTTGTCGAACCAGCTGCTGGTGCAGATCTTCGAGGAAGAATGGGGCAAGGTGCATCCGTGAGGCGCCGCAGCTGGCTGGTGGGCGTGGCGGGTGCGGCAGCCGGGTCGCTGGTGGGTTGCGGTCCGCCACCGGCTGCGCCGCCGATCGCGCAATGGGTCGGCGCCTCGCCGCTGCGCGGGCATCGCCTGCGCGACGCGACTGCAGCGCAGGCGCCGACTGCCGACGCGGTGCCACGCCAGGCCGGCGTGCTGGTGATCGGTGCCGGCGTCGCCGGCCTGGCCGCGGCGCGTGCACTCGCGCGCCGCGGCATCCACGACGTGCAGCTGCTCGAGCTCGAGGACGCGCCCGGCGGCAACAGCCGCGCGCACGCCATCGACGGCCAGCGCTGCCCGCTCGGTGCGCACTACCTGCCGCTGCCTGGGCGCGACGCGATCGACGTGGCCGAGCTGTTGCACGAGCTGGGCCTGCTGCGCAGCGAACTCGGCCGCACGGTGGCCGACGAGCGTCATCTGTGCCACAGCCCGCAGGAGCGGCTGTTCATCGACGGCGGCTGGCACGACGGCCTGTTGCCGCCGGCGGCAGACGGCTCCGCCACGCTGGCGCAGTACCGCCGCTTCGAGGCGGCCACCACGCGTGCGCAGCGCGAGCTCGGCTTCGCGATGCCGACGCACCGCGCCCGCTGGTCGTCCGCCCACGAACAGCTCGACCGCCGGCGCTTCGTCGACTGGCTCGACGCCGAAGGTCTCACCGATGTGCGGCTGCGCTGGTATCTCGACTACGCCTGTCGCGACGACTACGGCGCCGGCCTTCACACCGTGTCGGCCTGGGCCGGGCTGCACTACTTCGCCAGCCGTCACGGCTTTCATGCGCCCGGCAGCGACGGCGGCGAGCGCGACGCCGTCTTCACCTGGCCCGAGGGCAACGCCTGGCTGGTCGAGCGGCTGGCGCGGCCGTTCGTCGACGGGCGGCTGCAACTCGGCCGCACGGTGTGGCGTGTCGACGTGCAGCGCCGCTCGGTCACGGCGTGGTGCTGGGACGAAGCCCGCGCGCGCGCCGAGCGCTGGACGGCGCGTGCGGTCGTACTCGCCGCGCCGCTGTTCGTCGCCGCCCGTTTGCTGACGGCGCCGCCACCTGGGTTGATCGAGGCGGCGACCTTGCAGCGCCACGCCCCCTGGCTGGTCGCCAATGTGGCGCTGAAGTCGCCGCTGCTCGATCGCGTGCCCGGCGCACCGCCGGCGTGGGACAACGTGCGCTTCGACAGCCCGTCGCTCGGTTATGTCGATGCGGCGCACCAGAGCCTGCGCGCGGCACCCGATCGCGCGCTGATCACCGCCTACTGGGCGCTGCCGGCCGGCGAACGCGGCTCGCTGCTCGCCGAAAGCTCGGCCGACATGTGGAGCCGGCGCGTCGTCGACGACCTGGCTGTCGCGCACCCGGATCTGCCGGCCAAGGTGGCGCGCATCGACCTGATGCGCTACGGCCACGCGATGAGCATTCCGCGGCCCGGCGTGCGCTCGCACCCGGCGCTGGCGGCGCTGGCGCGCCTGAACGGCCCGCTGGTTTTCGCGCACGCCGACCTGGCGGGTTATTCGGTGTTCGAAGAGGCCTTCACGCACGGCACACGGGCCGGCGCCTCGCTGCGGCTGCTGTAGCCGCGCTCAAAGCACGGCGTTCAGCGCCGCCAGCTGCTCGGGAGTGCCCAGGTTGTGCCAGCTGCCGTGCCAGGGCTCGCCGCCGAGCTGGCCGCGCTGCGCGCTGGCGAACAGCAGCGGCCCCAGCTTGGCGGGTGTGCCGACCACCACGCCGTTCACCTGGCGCGCGCGCATCAGCGCCAGGTTGGCGTAGGTCCAGCCGCGCTGCGCCGGCGCCTCGGGGCGCGACAGGCGGCCCGAGGCGTCGAGCGCAAAGTCGCCGCCGGCGTTGAACGCCGGGTTCGGCACCAGCCACAGGTGCGCATCGTCGTCGCTTGCCTGCACGAAGGCCTGCGCGGCGCCGGCGTCGAAGGCGAAGTCGGGCGCGAAGATGTCGCCCGAGACGACCCAGAAGCACTCACCCAGCAGCGGCAGCGCCTTCGCGATGCCGCCCGCCGTCTCGAGCGCGCCACCATGGTCGCGGCCTTCCATCGAATAGGTGATGCGCAGGCCCCAGCGCGCGCCGTCGCCGAGCGCGGCCGGGAACTGCTCCTCGAGCCACGCGGTGTTGATCACCACCTCGCGCACACCGGCCCGCGCCAGCGCCTCGAGGTGCCAGACGATCAATGGCTTGCCGCGCGCCGGCAGCAGCGGCTTCGGCGCGCGGTCGGTCAGCGGTCGCATGCGTTCGCCTCGGCCGGCCGCGAGGATCAGCGCTTTCAGGTTGCTCGTCGGCATCGGACGGGCAGTGTAGAGGCGCGGCCGCGGGGCTGCGCCTAGATTGGCCCGTTTCGGCGGGCCTTCGCGACCCTTCCCGTAGTGTGAACAGGCCCTAGCCAAGCCCGATCGGTGCCGGCGCCAGCGCGACGATGCGGCTGAACAGCGCGCGGTATTCGTCGGGCGCGGCGTGCCCGGTGAGTGGATCGCGATTGGACGCGAAGGCGGCGTCGAGTTCGGACCAGTCGTCCTGCTGCAGCCGGTCGCGCGCCAGCGGCAGCACCTGGCTCTCCTCGATCGCCATGTGGTGCAGGTAGGCGCCGACGTAGCGCTGCACCGCGTCGTCGAAGGCCTCGCGGCGCGACTCGCCGAGGATCTCGAACGCCAGCAGCGCGCGTTCGACGCCGCGGATGGCGGCCTCGCCGCGTGTGTGGTCGGCATCCAGCCGGTCGAGCACCGACACCAGCTCCGGGCAACGCAGCCGGATGCGCGGGAACAGCAGCTGGCTCTCCTTGGCGTGATGCAGCCGCTGGGGAAACTCGTCCAGGTAGAACAGCATCGCGCGCAGCAGGCCGAAATCGGGCGCGCTGCGGGTGCGATGAGACTGCGCCACCAGCATCGACAGCGAACGCAGCATGGCCGCGATGGCCTGGTGCTCGTCGTTCATCACGGTCAGGGCGTTGGGTCGCATGGGCGCTGCAGATCGGATTGGGTGGGCGGGGCGCATGGCAGCCTGACAGGTTCTGACCGTCGCCGGCTTGAGCCCGCTCAATGTCGGCAGGCTCCGACCGTGCGGCACGCGGCCGGGCGCATGAGGTGGCGTCGCTAGAATTCCCTCCTCTCGCGCTGCCCGATCGGCGGCCGCCCTCTCGCGTTTCGCCCGCGCCATGCCATCGACCCACGACACCGACTCCTCCCTGATGGCCAACGCGATCCGCGCGCTGGCGATGGACGCCGTGCAGCAGGCCAACTCGGGCCACCCCGGTGCGCCGATGGGTCTGGCCGAGGTGGCGGTGGCGCTGTGGTCGCGCCACCTGCGGCACAACCCGGCCGATCCGCACTGGATCGACCGTGACCGCTTCGTGCTGAGCAACGGCCATGGCTCGATGCTGTTGTACGCGCTGCTGCATCTCACCGGTTACGCCTTGCCGATGAGCGAGCTGCGCGGTTTTCGCCAGCTGCACAGCAAGACGCCGGGCCACCCCGAGGTCGACGTCACACCTGGCGTCGAGACGACGACCGGCCCGCTCGGCCAGGGCGTCAGCAACGCGGTGGGCATGGCGCTGGCCGAAAAGTTGCTCGCGCACGCGTTCAACCGGCCCGGCCACGAGGTGGTGAACCACCGCACCTACGCGATCGTCGGCGACGGTTGCCTGATGGAAGGCATCAGCCACGAGGCCTGCGCGCTGGCCGGCGCGTGGCGGCTCGGCAAGCTGGTGGCCCTGTACGACGACAACGGCATCTCGATCGACGGCGCCGTCAAGCCCTGGTATGTCGACGACGTGCGTCAGCGCTTTCAGGCCTACGGTTGGCGCGTGCTCGGCCCGATCGACGGCCACGACGTGGCGGCGGTCGATATCGCGCTGACGCAGGCCCGGGACAACGCCGCGCAGCCGACGCTGATCATCTGCCGCACCACCATCGGCAAGGGCTCGCCCAACCGCGCCGGCAGTGCCAAGGCGCACGGCGAGGCGCTCGGCGCCGACGAGGTCAAGCTCACACGCGCCGCGCTCGGCTGGACGGCCGAGCCGTTCGTCGTGCCCGAGGTCGCCTACGAAGCCTGGGATGCGCGCGAACGCGGCGAGCAACTGCAGACGCAGTGGCATGCGCGCTTCGCCGCCTACCGCGCCGCGCATCCGGCGCTGGCCGACGAACTGGCGCGGCGCATGAAGGGCGACCTGCCGAAAGGCTTCGCGCAGGCCGCGGTCGTCGCGGTCGTCGCGGCCCATACCAAGGCCGAGACCGTGGCGTCGCGCAAGGCGAGCCAGCTCGCGCTGGAGGCCTTCACCCAGCTGCTGCCTGAGCTGCTCGGCGGCTCGGCGGATCTGACCGGATCGAACCTGACGCAGACCAGCCACACGCCGGCGCTGCGCTTCGACGAGGCTGGCCAGCCCAACGGCGG
>CALMQI010000427.1 GCA_937871935.1 uncultured Burkholderiales bacterium | reverse complement strand
CTCACGCCAGCCGACATCGACTACGTGAACGCGCACGGTACCTCCACGCCGCTTGGCGACGCGAACGAGACCAACGCGATCAAGGCGGCGCTGGGCGCGGACTACAAATTCAACCGCGTGGAGGCGGTGGGGCCCAAGGTTTCGGGCGAGCTGTTCCAAAGCGGGGTGATCGCAGCGGTGCTCGCGGTCGGCGTGGTGGCGACCAACGCGCGGCTGATCGCCGGCGGCCAGGCCTGGGCACGCACGGCCGACCTGCAGGATCGCGAAGCGCTGCGTGCGCTCGTCGCCGGGGTCGAGGCGGAGCTCGGCCGCATCGACATCCTGGTCAACAACGCGGGGGCATCGAGCCGCGTGCGCAACATCCTCTTCGTCGAGCCCGACGACTGGGACGCGACCATCGCGATCAACCTGAACGCCGTCTACACACTGATCCAGGCCGTGCTGCCGGGCATGCTGCGTCGGGGCGGTGGCACGGTGGTCACGGTGTCGTCGCTCGCTGCCGTGCGACCCGGGCTGCTGGGTGGGGCGCCCTATGGCGCGGCGAAGGCGGCGGTCACGAACCTGATGACCTTCCTGCACGCGACCTTTCGCAACCAGAACATCCGCTCGACGACCATCCTGCCCGGCGAGGTCAACACGCCGATCATGGACTCTCGTGTTCGCCCGCCGACCGCCGAAGAGCGCGCACGCATGGTCGACCCGGACGACGTGGCGCGCGCGATCACGCTGGTCTGCACGCTGCCGGCCCGCACGACGATCGAGCAGCTGATCATCAGCCCGACCTTCGCGCGCGACCAGGGCCCGGACACCGAGGTCAGCCGCTGGGTGGGTGCTCCCCCGGGCTGGCCACGCCAGCCCGGCCCCTGATGCCGATGGCCTGGCAAGCCCTGACCCCTCCCTCACAGGACACGATATGAGCAAGTCATTGAAAGAGCGCCTGGCCAGCGGTACGCCGGTATTGATGGTCAACCCCAACCACATCTCGCCCACGTTGTGCGAGAAGCTCGTGCGCTCGGGCGCCGACTCGGTCTTCATCGACTGCGAGCATGGTCTGGCGAGCTGGGAAGACATCCACCACATGGCCAAGGCAGCGCGCTACGCGGGCGGGTTCGGCATCGTGCGACCGCAGAACCAGGAGCGCTCGACGATCACCCGCTGCCTGAATGCCGGCGCCGACGGCCTGATGGTGCCGCTCATCCACACCGCGGCCATCGCGCGCGAGGTGGTGCACCACTTCCGCTATGCAGTGCCGGACGACCACGGCAACCGGCTGCTGATCGGCATGGTCGAGTCGCTCGAGGCGGTGAAGAATCTGGACGAGATCTTGGCGGTCGTCGGCATCGATGTCTTCTTCGTCGGCCCGGGCGACCTGTCGCAATCGATGGGCTACTCACCGAGCGTGCCGCCCGGTGGGCGGCGTGCGCAACCCGCGCTGGACCTGGTGGACGAGACATTGCGCCGCATCCGCGCCGCTGGCAAGGCGGCGGGAACGCTGGTGGTCAAGCAGGACACGGAGCACCTGGTGAAGCAGGGCGCGCAACTGCTTTACTACCACGCCGACCCCTTTGTGACCGACGGCGTGCAGGTGATGCGCCAGCTCGCGGCGGTGCGCTGAATTCAGACGTTCGGCGATCGGGCTACAGGCGCATTGGGCGCGCGGATACCCACGCAACCTTCGCCGTCGACCAGGTCGCGCACCAGGCCCACAAGGATGTCCTTCACGGCCAGCGCCGGGTCCGACAACGGCGTGGATTCAGACACGCACAGCGACACGGTGGTTTCCAGGCTGGGCTCGACCACTCGCCGGATCACCGGTCGCTGCGCGCCGACGAAGGTGCTGGCCAGCGCCCAGGGCAGGATGGTCGCGCCCAGGCCGCTCTGGATCGCCTCGCGCAGCGTCGCAGCCGATTCGATCTCGGCCCGCACTCGCGGCGTCAGCCGGGCCTGCGCAAAGGCGCCGTCGATCAGCCGACGCAGGAAGTGCGTGCGGCCAGGCAGCAGCAGGTCCAGGTCGCCCAGCGCGGTGAGCGCAATCGTGCCGTCGCCGGCGTCGGGCAGCGGGGACTCCGGCGGGGCGATCAGGAACAGCTCCTCCACCAGCAGCGGCTTCAGCGTCACGCCCTTGATCTGCGTGGGCGCGTAGATGATGGCCATGTCCATGCGGCCGTTCATCACCATCTCGCTGAGCACGAGACCGAAATTGTCGTTGATGAAGAGGTTGATGTCCGGGTGACGCTCGCGCGTGGCCTTCAGCAGCGGCGTGGAGAGGATCGAGGTCGTGCTGTATGTCGCCAGTCCGACCGAGACCGTGCCGCCGATCGACTGGCCCTTGCGCGCCACGTCGCGCTCGGCCTGCTCGAGTTGATCGAGCAGCAACCGGGCGTGGCGGTAGAGCTCATGCCCGGCGGCGGTCGGCGTGACACCGGTGTTCGAGCGTTGCAGCAGCTTCTGGCCGAAGTGCGACTCGAGCGAGGCGATCTGCTGGCTCAGCGCCGGCTGCGCCATCTTCAGGGTCTGTGCAGCCGCCGACAGACTGCTTGCGTCGACAGCCGTGACGAAGCTCTTGAGGTTCCTGAAGCTCACGCTCATGCTCGCGATTGTCCTGCAGCCCACATGACCGAGTAGCGGCGATGATCGAGGCTTCGCGAAGCGGCTCGGCCGCCGATACGCCGTGAACCTCCGACGCCTCAAATACTTTGTCAAGATCGTCGACATCGGCAGCCTGACCCAGGCGGCCGAGATCCTGCACATTGCGCAGCCCGCACTCAGCCAGCAGATCGCAACACTGGAAGGCGAGTTTCACCAGCAGCTGCTGGTGCGCACCAAGCGTGGTGTCACCCCTACTGAGGCGGGCCGCGTGCTGTACCGCCATGCGCAGATCATCCTCAAGCAGTTCGAGCAGGCCCAGACCGATGTGGGCCACTCCGGTCGGGCGCTGTCGGGGCAGGTCTCGGTGGGCCTCGCGCCGGGCACGGCTGCTTCGGCGCTGGCGCTGCCCTTGCTCAAGACGGTGCGCGGCCGCCACCCCGACGTGGTGCTCTACCTGAACGAGAGCCTGGGCAGCACGCTGATCGACCAGGTCATGAACGGCCGCATGGACATGGCCGTGGTCTACGGCGGCCGTAGTCTGGTGCAGGGCCTGCGCTTCGAACCGCTGCTTACCGAGGAATTGGTGCTCGTGGCTCCCGGTGCATTGCTGCACGGGCGCCATGCCGTGAGTCTGGCGGAGTTGCGTGATGTGGAACTGCTGCTGCCGCGCTCGCACAACTACCTTCGCAAGTACGTCGACGAAGCGTTTGCGGCACTTCAGATGACCCCCAAGGTGGTCGCGGAGATCGAGTCCGCGGCCACGCTGTCGGCCGCCGTGGCGAGCCAGGTCGGCGCCACGGTCTTGCCGGCGTCGGCCGCGCGTGCGGTCGCCGCGTCGATCCATGCGCACATCTGTCGGATCGAGTCACCCGCGATCGAAGTGCCGTTGGCCCTTTGCACGTCGGTTCATTTGCCGAGCTCAGAGCCGGCGCAAGCCGTGAGGGCGGTGATCATGGAGCTGGTGGACGCCTTGGACGTCGACGCTGATGCCGAGGGGAACCGGGACTCTTGAGATTGAGTGTCTTGCGACCAGGACGGCCGAAGGGCTGCTCGTCGGTCAGGCCAGCGTATGCAACAGGTCGTAGTCACGGTCACCGCCACCTTTCGGACGTCCGGTTTAAGTAGGCAATAGTCACCGGCTGATCCCGGGGGTGCTGTAGACCTTCAACCGGCGAGGAGCGACGCCACGACCCGTCTGTCTCTCGTCCGGCTGCTTCGGGAAGCCAGCTATGCACGCGATCGACCCAGGAGAGACAACAGTTCGGGGCCCGGCTTGGCCCAGTGCCGAGCCAGAACTCCAGTGGCGGCCAGACAAGCCTCGGGCGCATCACCAAGCGCCGCGACGACCACCTCAGAATGCTGCTGATCCAGGGCGCCAAATTCGCGCGGTGATGAAGGCGCACAGGCGACGCGACCGCATCTCGCAGTGGCTGGTGCAACTCACCGCGCGGGTGGGCTGGCAGATTGGAAGTTGGGCCCGCGCCGAGATCGAGCGCATCATGGCCGCCTGAAGATGTGCAGTCTGTCCTCTGTGGCGATGCAGCTTCAGCCCGCACGGTCGAGATGGTCAGAAAGGCAACACGATCAGAGAAAGCCGTTGACCCGCTGGGGGGACGGGCCGCAGCGCATGACGGCTCAGGTCTTTAGGAGGTGTTTCGCGATGATGAGTTTTTGGATCTCGCTCGTTCCGTCGAAGATTCGGAATGCGCGGACATGGCGGTATAGGCGTTCTACGACCGTTCCAGAAACTACGCCCATACCACCGAAGATCTGAAGCGCCTCGTCCACTACCGCGCATGCCGCCTCGGACGCGAATAGCTTAGCCATTGAGGCGCTGGCTCCTGCATCCGGGCTTCCGGTATCAGCGCTCCAGGCAGCCTGGTATGTCAGCATTGCCGCGGCGTTGACCCTTGTCGCCATGTCCGCGAGCTTGGCTTGGATCATCTGGTGCTCCCCAATGGGGCGCCCGAATGCGCGCCGCTCCTTGCAGCGAGAAAGCGCTTCGTCAAGAGCTCGGCGTGCGAAGCCTACGCATGCCGCGGCTACCGTTGGCCGGAAGATCTCCAGTGCCTGCATAGCGATCTGGAATCCGTCGCCAAGGCGGCCGATGATGGGCTGACTGTAGGTTGTGGGACATGCGACGAACCTCAGAGTCCCCACAGTGTGGGGCGACAGCACTCGAACCCGTTGTCGAAGCACAATCTCAGAGCGCGATCCGTCGACCAGCACTGCTGTTATGCCGGCCCTTCCCACTTGCTCCCTGAGCCGGGCAAAGACCACATATCCATCAGCTAGACCGGAGTTCGACGTCCAGGTTTTCGTGCCGTCGAGGAGAAAGCCCGCGTCGGTGGGGATGATAGTCGTTGTGATTGCAGCGACATCGGATCCTGCTTCCGGCTCCGAGAGTGCAAATGCCAGCAACTCGTCACCTAGGCAATAGCGTCGAATGTGCTCTAGAAATTGCCCGCCGTTGCCATTCAGTGCAAGAGGCAAGACAGCCAGCCAAGGCTCAGAGAACGCCACATCCGCCATTGCAGAGCTGTAGGCGAGAGCCTCACGCATCAGGCAGACCATGCGCAAATCGGGTGCGTAGCCAGTGGCGGAAGCGGACGCGTCAATCGTGTGCTTCAGCCAACCGTCCCGTCCAAGCTTTCGAAAGATGAGTCTCGCGTCCGCTCCGTCGCCGCCGTCAGATTCTTCATAGGGCCTGAGTTCGCTCGAGGTCCACTCGCGAAACTCTGGCACGATTCTTCGATGAGACTCCTGGAAGAAGGCGAGTGAGATTGACGTCTGAGGCATAGGGGCGAGCGCGTGCGAGTTCTGCGTCCCAACGTTCGAGCTAAGCTGGCCCCTGCAGCAAGGCTGCCTGGCCGGCAAGGCCGATGATAGCTACGAGCGGGCTTGTCGGGCAGGCGCCTTGCCGTAGCGGGTCGGATCTTGAGCGAGGGGCCAGGCCGCACTGGGCCGCAGCTGCAGCGACATGAAGACACCAATGGCGTTCTCACGGTAGGCGCCGAATGGCTCGGAGTGCCTGTCGTGCTCCGGGTCGAGCCACCGGCTCGGGCCGCCGTCTCGCCCCTGACGGGCCACCATCCTTCACGCTTACACGGTCAGGCCGGCGGTGCCGGCTGAAGCACACGGCGGCTCCTTCCCGCGCCCGGTGATCGCGGGCCCCGATTCCTTCACGCTGCGCGTGAACGAGGCCCGCTTGGCGAACTGACCGGCTTGCAGGTCGCTGCGCAGCGCTCCGCTCGGTGCGGCGCCGGCCAGATCGCCACCCCGGTCACCCGCCACGCCCGAAGCCGGGCCGCTGAATACCGGATTCATTGGAGTGCTCGCCGCGGCTCGACCGTCGCGCCAGTCGCTCGCCGTCGGCTCCCTTGATGGCACGTCGGCCGCAGAGCCGCCGCGGCGTGTGAGTGTTAGGTCGGCTGCGCTGCAACCGCTGTGCCAGGCGAGCTGGCACATCGGCCGCGACGCTGCGCCGCCCGTGGGGAGGGGCAGCCCGTGCGCCAGTCGTCCCACCGCGCTCCCCCCACGCGCCCCCGTCGAATTGCGAGGGGGACTTGTGGGGGGATCTTCAAGCGGTGGGCCGGGAAACCGGCTCACTGCTTCGGCTGCTGGAGAACACCACCCATCCCCAACCCCTTCGCCGTGAGGGAAGGGGCTTGTGCCCACCCCCCGCCCGCCCGTGGGCGGGAGCGAGGAAGTCCGAGCGAAAGGATCAGTTTTCAGGGAACCCGGACCGGGACCCGGCTGGTTGCTCTCGATTGGAGATCGTCATGGCAAACGTTCAAGTCATCCAGCGTCACGCGCACCTGGCCGGCGCCGTCAAGCTCGAATTCGTCAACGGCCGCGAAGGCAAGATCGCCAAGGGCGTGCTGACTGCGATCAGCAACACGCGGCGCGCGAGCCGGGATGGAGGCGACACGCGCGAGGAGGAGTCCACCGCGATCCAGTGGACGCTGTGGGGCAAGCAGGCCGAGAACGCGGCCGAGTACCTGGGCAAGGGGTCGCACGTCAACATCGTCGGCCGCCTGCGCAACAACAACTACGAGAAGGACGGCGAGACCGTCTACGGCATGGCGTTCACGGCCGAGGAGATCGACTACCTCGACAGCCGCGCCGAGTCCGAAGCCCGTCGCAACGGTGGGCCCGGTGCCGAAGGCGGCACCACCAGCACCGAGCGCCCCAGCGCCCCGGCGGCGAGCCGCAAGCCCCGCAGCGCGCGCCAGCCGGCGCACGCCGACGCCTGAACCCTCACCGGGTGGGCGTGATGCCGATGAGCCGCGCCCGCCCTTCGACCCTCATTCAACGATCGAAGGAAACCATCATGTACTCGACCCCGACCCTTGCCACCCGCTTTGCCCGCAACACCCGCGTGATGCGCGGCGACCAGGCTTTGAGCGAATGCCAGATGCGCGCAGCGGCGCCGTCCATCTTTGCCGAAGGCAAGCACGTGAGCCGCTCCGAGCGCTACACCTACATCCCCACCATCGATGTCCTGCGCGGCCTGCGCAAGGAGGGCTTCGAGCCCTTCATGGTCGCGCAGGGCGTCAGCCGCGTCGAAGGCAAGGCGGAGTTCACCAAGCACATGATCCGCATGCGCCACGCTGGGCAGGTGCAGACCCGGCCCGAGGCGAACGAGATCATCCTGATCAACAGCCACGACGGCGCCAGCTCGTACCAGATGCTGGCCGGCATGTTCCGCTTCGTCTGCTGCAACGGCCTGGTGGTTGGCGAGGTGGTGGACGACGTCCGCATCCCGCACAAGGGCAACATCCAGGGCGAGGTGATCGAAGGTGCATTCCGCGTGCTCGACGAGTTCGAGGCGGTGAACGGGCACACCGAGGCGATGAAGGCGCTGCAGCTCCAGCCGCCCGAGGAGATTGTCTTTGCCACCGCTGCCCTGGCGCTGCGATTCGGCGAGCGCGGCGTGGAGGAGGGCGGCGGCCACGCTCCCGCGCCCGTCACGGCCGAGCAGCTCATCGAGGCGCGTCGGCCCGAGGACATCGGCCACAGTCTGTGGACCACCTTCCAGCGCGTGCAGGAGAACGTGATCCGCGGTGGCCAACCCGGTCGCAGCGCCCAAGGGCGCCGGCTGCAGACCCGGCCCGTAGGCAGCATCGATCGCGGCGTGAGCCTCAACCGTGCGCTGTGGATGCTGGCCGAGGAGATGCGCAAGCTGAAGTCCTGACCGGAGGGGCCGCCCCGGATGCAAGATTCCGGGGTCAATCCAGCGCCGGGCGCTGCATGCATCGCCCCGATCATCGGGACGGTGCGTGCGCGCGCCGCAATCCCAAGCGCGCGCTCGCCGGCTGGCGCCGGCTCGCGCGATCCCGGCGGCCGGCCTTCGAGGCGCGGCGGCCGGGAATGGTCCTCCGCCACGGTTCGCTCATCCCCGATCGCGAGTACGTCCACGTGGAGGACCTCGATGAAGACACTCGTGCTCGCCAACCAGAAAGGTGGTGTCGGCAAGTCGGCCGTGGCCACGCTGCTGGCTCACCATCTCGTGCAGAAGGGCCAGCGCGTGCTGGCGATCGACTTCGACCATCAGGGAAACTTCAGCGGCGCCCTGCGTCGTTCGAAGCGGCCGACGGCCGCCGGCATCACGGCCGACCGGCTGTTGACGGACGCCGTGACCGTCATGCCAAGCGCCAACTTCGTCGTCGTCACCGGTGATGCGGCCTTGTCGATGCTGGAGGCGCAGCCGACGCTGCACACGCCGTTTGCACGGCATCTGCGCGCCTTCCTCGCGGCGATGGAACAGCACTTCGACGTATGCGTGATCGACACCAACCCTGGGCCCGACATCCGCGTCATCGCCGCGCTGGCCTCGGCGGACTTCGTGTTGTCGCCCATCCAGCTCAATCAGGAGGCGATGGAGGGCGTGAGCGGCCTGCTCAACCACCCGCGCGCCGGCGTGCGCAAGATCAAGGCCGTGCTCAACCCGAAGTTGCAGTTGATTGGCCTGCTGCCGACGATGGTCGAGTCCACGCCGTTCCAGCGCGCGAACTTCCTGCAGATCGTCCAGAAGTACCTGCCGCTGATGATCCGCATCGGTGGCGGGCCCGGCGACTTCGCCGCCATTCCGCGGCGCTCCGCGATCGCGGAGGCCCAGGCGCACGGCGAGCTGCTGTGGGAAATGAAGAAGACCGCTGCCCGTGATGCGTGGAAGGACATCGAGCCCACCATCCGTGCGCTGGCGGCCATCGTGACGGGCCAGCGGCAGGACCGCGCGCAACCGGAGGTCGGTCATGGCACTGCCGCTTGACGACCTGGACCTACTGAGCACGCCGGGCGGCCTGGTGACCGGCGCTCCGCTGAAGCTGGCGATCGACACGATCGACGAGGACCCCGATCAGCCGCGGAGGGAATTCGACGAGCAGGCACTCGCCGAGCTCGCCGAGACCATCCGCGAGCGGGGTGTCCGGCAACCGGTGTCCGTGCACCCACACCCGCAGGAGGCTGGGCGCTGGATGCTGAACTTCGGTGCCCGGCGCCTGCGCGCGTCGAGGATGGTGGGCCTGGCCGAGATACCCGCGTTCGTCGACAACGCGGCCGACAGCTATGACCAGGTGATCGAAAACGAACAGCGCGACGGCCTCAAGCCGTTGGAGCTGGCGCTGTTCATCCAGCGCCGCCTGGCCGCGGGAGACATCCAGGCCGAGATCGCACGGCGCATGGGCAAGAGCCGGCAATACGTGACGATGGCAATGGCGTTGATCAACGCCCCGGACTGGTTGCTCGCCGCGTACCGCGAAGGTCGCTGCCGCGGCCTGAAGGAGTTGTACGAACTAAGAAAGCTCGCGGGCGAACATCCGAAGTTCATAGAGGCGTGGGCCTCGGATCGGAACGCGATCACGCGCGACCGCCTCACGGCGCTTCGTGCGGATCTGTCGCGGCCTGGTGGCGCCCTGGCTTCGGCGGCCGACCTGACGCAGGCGATGGACAGCCTGGCCGGCTCGCGGGCGTCAATGGCACCGGCAGTCACTGCGCCCGCGAACCCCAGCGCGGCAGCACCCTGTGCACAACCTAGGCTCCACGCATGCCTTGAAGGCGAGATCGTCAGCATCGATGTCGATCACGTGCCTCCGACGGCGGGGCATGTGTTCGTCATTCGACGTTCCCCTGAGTTACCAGCCACCTCCGTCGAGGCGTCGCGGCTGACGCTGCTCGGGTTCGTCGCGGAGGAGCGTTGTCAAACCGTTTGACAACGATCGGTCAAACGTGATGTTGGGTTGCGCGGCGAACCCAGGCGTCAAACCCGTCGACCGGGTCGCGGTGGCGGTGGCACGTAGCGGGCACGTGCAGCGGCGATCCAGCTTCGCGCGCCGTCGAGCGCGGGGAAGATCTCGTACGGCTGCTCAGTGAACTTCAATGCGATGAAGTAACGGATTGCGGCAATGATCCGATCGTCGGTGACGACAGCGGTGATGAGGATCGAAGGATTGGACTGCAACGGGCCCACGTGCAGCGCTGCAATCTCTTCGGTCGCTTCATCGGTGATCTCGTAGCTGTCGACATTGAGGTAGTCGGTGATCGTGTACCGCAAGTCGTCGAAGCGTGGATCGGCACAGATGCGCTCGAAGGAACGCTTTCGCTCGGCAATGGTGACGTCCCCGAAATATCGACGATAGACCCCGCGCTGTTCCCAGATCAGCTCGAATGCCATGAGCAGCCACCCCCCTCAGTCATTTTGGCTGTTAGGGGGAATCGCAGTTCGCCGTGAGGTGATCAGGTGCCTTCGGCGACAACCGGCCTGCCTGGTGTCGCCGTCGCAGCGCGGGTACCGCACGATTTCGGGCCGAATCTGGCGCCTCGAATGGTCCGATTCGAACCAATACTGAATGCGTAGGTGAGTGCAGGATAGGCGCGGTGGCGCCGATGTCTGACACGCTCCGCATGTCAGGAGTCTCGGGTTGGCACCCTCGGCACGTGATCGCATCAGCGTCGACTTGCATGGCCTGAAGGCCGCGCTGGTGGCGCGGGCGCAGGCCGAGCGAGTCGACGTGTCCGTCGTGGTACGACGTGCGGTCGAGCGCGAACTGGGCGTGGCCGCCGCGACGACCGAACTCGCCGGCAAACCCTGCAGCCCGCGCGCCGCGAGCGTGACGGTGAAGCTGTCAATCCGATTGAAAGGTGCCGAGGCAGCGCAGCTCGCGGCGCTCTCAAAGCGAACTGGCCTGTCGCGCAGTGCGTATGTCGCCGGCCTGCTGGCCGAGGTACCGCTGCTGGTGAGCGGTTCTGCAGCTCGCCCGGACGTACTCGCGGCGCTCAACGCATCCTGCGCCGAGCTCTCGACGTTGAGCCGGAATCTGTACCACCTGGCGACCCTGCTGCGCCAAGGACACGTGCGAGCCGCGATGGAGTACCGCGAGATGCTCGACACGCTCGGCGGCGATGTGCGGGAGCACCTGGAAGTTGCGGCGAGCCTGCTTGCAGAACTGCGGCCGGCTCGACCCACCCGGATCGCGCTGCGACAGCGGCCTCGCGCCACTGCATGACTTGAAGGAGATCGCCATCTCCGAACCTCACGACATCGACGGTGTTCTGATCCAGTGGGGCGACCGCCTCTTCTATCCGGGCAACCGCATCGTCAAGACCAAGCCACAGCCGAAGCTCAGAGACCTGGCCGCACGTCAACGCGCCGCCGCGATCCGCGAGCGCATCGAGGCGACCGTCGTGCGCCGCGCGCCGCAGGTGATGGTCAAGGTGACGGGCGGCGGGCGCGGCATGAAGGCCATCGCAGCGCACCTCCGCTACATCAGCAAGAACGGCCGGCTCGAGATCGAGGACGAGCACGGCCAGACGATGCGCGGCAAGGACGCACTACGCGAGCTGGCAGACGACTGGCGCTACGGCGGCAGCCTGATCGAAGACACGAGCAACCGACGCGAGGCCTTCAACATCATGCTGTCGATGCCGAGCGGCACCGACCCGGCGAGCGTGCAGTGGGCGGCGCGCGAGTTCGCGAAGACCGAGCTGGCCGACCACAAGTACCTGATGGTGCTGCACGACCACCAGGCCAACCCTCACGTGCACATCAGCGTGCGTACCGAATCCAAGCATGGCCGGCGGCTGAACCCGCGCAAGACCGACTTGCACCGATGGCGCGAGACCTTCGCCGCCAAGCTGCGCGAGCGCGGCATCGAAGCTGAGGCAACGCGGCAGGCGACGCGGGGGGCGGCCCGCAACCATCCTGATCTGTGGCGGGTCAAGGCGGCTGAGGATAGGCGGCTTCAGAAGCCACGCGCTGCCCATCGTCGCGGCGCAGCGGCGACGGCAAGCCGACGCGAAGCGCGGCAGGCCTGGCAGGCCCTCGCGCAGGCGCTGTCGAAATCGGTGCTCGCCGGCGACCGCAAGCTGGCCGCGTCGATCGCCGCGTTCACACGCGACCAGACCACTGAACGCGACTCGACCTTGGGCAATACCCAAGCACGCCACGTGCTGCAGCCGCAGCCGGCACCAGAAGAGGGCGCTCGCGATGAGCGCCGAAGCCGGTGATCGTCAAAAGGATCTTGCCACAAAGCTGGATGGAATTACAGTATTCCTTCCAGCTCGATCCAAACTCCCTGCGCACCCTCTGCCATGAACGCCCCTTTGTTGCCCGAAGTCCTGCTGGGTGGCCAGCCGAGCCATCAATCGGCCTTGCCGCTCGCCGCCGACGGCGTGCAGCGCTACGTCTGGCAAAGCGCCTTCGGTCCGATGCTGATCGAGGTGCGCGACGGTGCGGTGTTCGTCAATGGCAGTCGCGTCACCTCAATCCACGAACTGCGCGCGCAGGGGCCGACGGCCTGACCGCGCAAGACCCCTACGCAGCCGGGAGCCTGACGATGGCCAGCAAGGTGACACCGAAGAAGGGCTCGGCGAAAAGCACGGTACCGACCACTGACCGCAATCAGGTCGAATCGTTCGACGCCATCGTCCGCCTGATCGATGCGGCGCGGCAGCGCGCCTACCAGGCCGTCAACACTGCGCTGATCGATCTGTACTGGCAGATCGGCGAGAACATCAGCCGCAGGATCGCGGCGGCAGAGTGGGGCGCCGGTGTGGTCGATCGGCTGGCCGCCCACATCGCTCGCAGCCAGCCCGGCCTGCGCGGCTTCACGCGGCCGAACCTGTTTCGCATGCGCCAGTTCTACGAGGCCTATGAGGGCGCCGGCGCGCGGACCTCGGCGCTGCTGCGGCAAGTGCCGTGGACGCACCACCTCATCATCATGGGCCAGAGCAAGCGCCCGGAGGAGCGCGAGTTCTACCTGCGCCTGGTGGTCGAGCAGCGCTGGGGCAAGCGCGAGCTCGAACGCCAAGTCAAGCTGGCCTTGTTCGAGCGCGCCGTCCTGGCGCCGCCGAAAGTCTCACCAGTGGTGAGACAAAGTCGGCCCGAGGCGGTGGGCGCCTTCAAGGACGCCTACGTGCTCGACTTCCTCGAACTTCCGCAGCCGCATACCGAAGCCGACCTGCACGCAAGCCTGCTGGCCAGGTTGCGCCAGTTCTTGATCGAGCTTGGCCGCGACTTCTGCTTCGTCGGCTCGGAGTTCACGCTCCAGGTCGGTGGCCGCGACTTCGCGCTCGACCTGCTGTTCTTCCACCGCGGGCTCAACTGCCTCGTCGCCATCGAGCTGAAGGTCGGGCGATTCGAGCCCGAGTACCTCGGCAAACTCGGCTTCTATGTCGAGGCGCTGGACCGCGACGTGCGCAAGCCCCACGAGAACCTGGCGATCGGCGTGCTGCTATGCGCCAGCAAGGATGACGAGGTGGTCGAGTACGCACTCAGCCGCACGGCCAGCCCAGCGCTGATCGCCGAGTACCAGACGCAGTTGCCGGATAAGGCGTTGCTGCAGGCGAAGTTGCACGAGTTCTGGGTGGCGGGAGAACGAAGCGACGGTTGATGGAGCGCGGCGGTGGCACTTCGTGGCGAGCGCGCCTGACATCGCACTGGCGACGACGGCTACGCACCATCATGGTCCGCAATGCAGCAGCGGTTGCTGCCCGTCACTGCCACGGGCCGGATCTACGCTGACCGCCACCAAGAGGTCACCGGGCCCGTCAATCGTGGGACGCGCGAAGGTCAGCTGTACGAGGTGAAGCTGCTGTTGGCCTCGCTCGTGGCGGTCAGAGCCGCGCCGCTGACTGCTTCTTTCTGCCCCGAACTTGCGCTGCCGACCCATCCGGATCATTCGGCACCACCTGCCCGAGCGTCGACAGTAGAGCGGGAAGCCGACTCTCAGCGTGCATCACGCGCGGACAGCTCGGCTACGCGAACGTTGCGCAGGTTCGTCGGGAGTGTGGTGATCGCCTGCAACGCCCGCAGGCAGTGGCGGTGCGCGTGGGTGGTCAACTTCTGTGCTCCGCCATCGTGCTCCGCAACTCGTCGGCGAAAGCCCGCGACAGCGGCGCGACCGCTCGCGACTTCGGATGGATGATGGCGCAGCGTGAGGCAAGGGACTCCTTCACCGGCTTGACGACGATGTCGGGCCCGGCGAAGGGTTCGGCCGTCAACTTGGAGACGAGCGTGATGCCGGCGCCCGCCACCACCATGGCGCAGGCGATCGACGAACTCGGCGTTTCCACGACCACTTCCGGAGCCGCACCGACGGCCAGGAAGGCGTCGTCGATCTGGTAGCGGGTGTAGCTGTGCTGCGACAGCAGCACCATGCGTTCGCCCGCCAGATCGCGCAACGAGATCTGCTTCTTCGATGCCAGTCGGTGCGAAGCCGGCAGCACCGCCATCAACGGCACCGGCGCCAGCGGTTCGAGCTCGATGGCCGGATGCGACAGCGGCAGTTCGACCACGCCGACGTCGAACTGCCGCGTCGAGACCAACTCGGCGATCTGCCGCGACGGCAGACTCTGCACGAACACCCTGACCTGGGGACGGGTGGCCAGAAACCGCGCAATCGCCTGCGGCACGAGCCACTGCGCCAGTGCCGGCAGCGTCGCCACCCGAAGCGCGCCGGCGCGCTGAAAACGGATGTCCTGCGCCACCTGGGCGATGCGTTCGATGCCGCTGTAGACCTGCTCCATCTCACGATGCAAGGCTTCGGCTTCCGGCGTTGGCACCAGCCGCCGGCCACGTCGCTCGAACAGTGCGTAGCCGAGCCGCAGCTCGAGCAGGCCGATCGTGCGGCTCACGCCGGGTTGCGTCAGACTGAGCAGGCGCCCGGCGCCAACCACCGTGCCGGCCACCATCACAGCCCGGAAGGCCTCCAAGTGGCGCAGATTCAGGTTCGATTTCATCCATAACAGTTTGGCATATGCAGGCTCCAATCATTGATTTTTCATCGCCGCGGGCAACACCTACATTGCCGGAACCCCTTTCCTCAGGAACCACCGACATGCGCAAATGCCTCTCCATCATGACGACCACCGTCCTGGCCTTGGCTGCGGGCCATTCGGTGGCACAAACGACGCTCTATGTCGGCGGCTCGGGCGGCTCGACCGAAACGCTGATGAAGGAAAAGATCATTCCAGCGTTCGAGGCCAGGACGGGGTCGAAGGTGGTGTACGTGGCGGGCAACTCGACCGACATCCTGGCCAAGATCCAGGCGCAGAAGGGCAAGCAGGAGATCTCGCTGGCGATCATTGACGATGGCCCGATGTACCAGGCTGTCGGTCAGGGCTTGTGCGCACCGGTGGAGCAGACGGGCACGATCAAGGAGCTCTACCCCAATGCCGAGATGGTCGGCGGCAAGTCGGTCGGCATCGGCTTCATCGCCACGGGCCTGGCCTACAACAAGGACGTGTTCGCGAAGAACGGCTGGCCAGCGCCCACGTCCTGGAACGACCTGGCCGATCCCAAGTTCAAAGGCAAGGTCGTGATCCCGCCCATCACCAATGGCTACGGCCTGCTGACGCTGGTGATGCAGGCCCGCATCAACGGCGGCAGCGAAGACAAGATCGACCCCGGCTTCGACGCGATGGTGAAGAAGATCGCGCCCAACGTGCTGGCCTGGGAACCGTCGCCGGGCAAGATGGCGCAGATGATGCAGACCGGCGAAGCGGCGCTGGTGGTCTGGGGCAACGGTCGCGTGCAGGCCGTGGCAGACCAGGGCGCGCCGGTCGTGTTCGTGTTTCCGAAGGAAGGTGCGCCGGTGATCATGGTGGCGGCTTGCGTCACCGAGGGCGCGCCGCAAGGCAAGCTGGGCCAGCAGTTCTTGCAGCACGTCGTCTCCGCCGACGTGCAGGCGATGTTCGCGCAGACCGCAGGCTACGGCCCCGTCAACAAGAACACCAAGGTCGCGCCGGAGGTGGCCAGGAAGGTGGTGTACGGGCCGCAGCAGGTGGCTTCGCTGGTGGCGCCCAACTACAGCGTCATCAATGCCAAGCGCGCCGAGTGGACGCAGCGCTGGAACCGTGCGGTCGAGAAGTGACGGTCTGAACGGCATCTGATCCGAACGCAACGGAGGCCGCCATGGCATTCCTCGAATTGCAGGGCCTCGTCAAGCGTTACGGGGACTTCACGGCCGTCGCCGAATTCGATCTGTCGGTGACGAAGGGCGAGTTCGTTTGCCTGCTGGGGCCCTCGGGTTGCGGCAAGACCACCACCTTGCAGATGGTGGCCGGCTTCACCCCGCCCAGCAGCGGACGCATTGTGCTCGACGGCAAGGACATCACCGCCGTCAGGCCCAACCAGCGCGGACTGGGCATCGTGTTCCAGAGCTATGCGTTGTTCCCGCACATGACGGTGGCCGACAACGTCGCCTTCGGCCTCGAGATGCGCGGCGTGGCGGCGGCCGAACGCAGCCGGCGCGTGGCCGAGACGCTCGAGTTGGTGCACCTCGGCCCGTTGGCCGGGCGCTACCCACGCGAGCTCTCGGGCGGCCAGCGCCAGCGCGTGGCGCTGGCGCGCGCACTGGTCATCTCGCCGCCCGTACTGCTGCTGGATGAACCGATGGGCGCACTCGACGCCAAGCTGCGCGAGGAAATGCAGATCGAGCTGCGCGCGCTGCAGCACCGGGTGGGCATCACGACGATCATGGTCACGCACGACCAGGCCGAGGCGATGACGCTCGCCGATCGCGTGGTGCTGATGAACAAGGGCCGCATCGAGCAGGTGGGACGCCCGTTCGAGATGTACGAGCAGCCCAATGGGCGCTTCTCCTCGACCTTTCTCGGCAAAGCCAATGTCTTCGAGGGCCGGCGCGAGGGCGACGCCGTGATGGTCGGGCAGACGAGGCTGCCGTGCGTCACCGACATGCTCACCGGTCCCGTCGACTACATCGTGCGACCGGAGAAGGTGGAACTCACGCCAACCGGCGCGCTGCTGCGCGGCCAGGTCAGCGCGCGCGTCTTCCTCGGCAACCACTGGTTGTTCCAGGTGGATACGCCGCTCGGCACGCTGCAGGCCACGCAGGTCAACGCGGGCTTGCCGGCCGTCGGCGAGGGCGCCGAAGTTGGCCTGGCCTGGCGCGCCGAGCATGCCCGTGTCGTCGCACGCGGCGCCTGAAGCGGACCGGGTCATGGACGAGCGTCGCAACCTGCTGCCGTACTGGCTCATCGCGCCGGGCACGCTGGCCATGCTCGCCTTCGTGGCGCTGCCGCTGGTGCTGACGCTGTCGCTCAGCCTGTACCCTTTCGTGCCGGCCACGGGCGTCGGCGAAGGCCTCACGGCGGCCAACTACGCCGACATCGCCAAGGACGAATACTTCCACACCATTTTCGGCCGCACCTTCGGTATGGCGATGCTGGTCACGGCGCTGTGCATCCTGATCGGCGTGCCCGAGGCCTACGTCTTGTCGTGCCTGTCGGCGCGCTGGCGCGCGGTGTCGATGGTGATCGTGCTGGGCCCGCTGCTCATCAGCGTGGTCGTGCGCACGCTCGGTTGGGCGGTGCTGCTCGGCAACGAGGGCGTCATCAACAAGAGCCTGATGGTGCTCGGCGTTATCCAGGAGCCGATCCGCATGATGTTCACCTTCACCGGCGTGGTCGTGGCGATGGTGCATGTGCTGGTGCCCTTCATGGTGCTGGCCGTGTGGGCCAGCCTGCAAAAGCTCGACATGGCCACCGAGCAGGCGGCCGAGTCGCTGGGGGCCGGCCTGCCGACGGTGTTGTCGCGCATCGTCTTCCCGCAGGTGATCCCGGGCGTGCTCTCGGGCGGGCTGATCGTTTTCTCGCTCGCGGCGAGCGCATTCGCCACGCCGGCGATCATCGGCGGGCGGCGGCTCAAGGTCGTGCCAACGACGATCTACGACGAGTTCCTCGGCAACCTCAACTGGCCGCTGGGCGCCGCGCTGGCGGTGGTGTTGGTGGCGATCGTGCTGACCGTCTCGCTGGCGGTGAACCGCCTGGTCGAGCGCCGCTGGAAGCAGGTGTTCCAATGAGCAACGCGCATAAGACGCCGCTACCGCTGGTGGTCTTCCACTGGGCCTTCGCGATCTTCATGCTCGCGCCGCTGGTGATGGTGGCATTGGTGTCGTTCACCGACAAGGGCTACGTGTCGCTGCCCTTCGCCGGTGCGTCGCTGCGCTGGTACCGCGCCATCCTCGATGCGCCGGACTTCGTCGACGCCTTCTGGCGCAGCCTCGGCCTGGGCGTGGTGGCGGCGACGCTGGCAACGCTGCTGGCCGTGCCCGCCGGCCTGGCGATCGCGTGGCACCGTTTTGCCGGACGCGACGCACTGCTCGGCCTGCTGATGTCGCCGCTGATGGTGCCGCACGTGGTGCTGGGCATCGCGCTGCTGCGATTCCTGACGCAGATTGGCGGCTCGAGCACCTTGTGGGGCCTGACGGCGGCGCACACGGTCATCGTGCTGCCGTATGTGCTGCGGCTGGTGGTGGCCGCGGCCACCGGCTTCGACCGCAGCATCGCGCAGGCCGCGCAGTCGCTGGGCGCCTCGGGCTGGACGGTGTTCCGCCGCATCGAGCTGCCGCTCATCGTGCCTGGTGTGGCAGGTGGCTGGCTGATCGCCTTCATCAACAGCTTCGACGAGCTGACGATGTCGATCTTCGTCGCCAGCGCCTCGACACAGACGCTGCCGGTGAAGATGTACAACCACATCGCCCACACGATCGACCCGCTGCTGGCCTCGGTATCCACCGTGCTGATCGTGGCGACGCTGGTGTTGATGATGGTGCTCGACCGCTTCTACGGTCTCGACCGCGTGCTGTCGGGCAAACCATGAACATGGCCACCGAGTCGGACACGCTGGTCATCGGCGGTGGCATCGTGGGCATGGCGCTGGCCTACGGCCTGGCGCGGGCGGGTGAACGCGTGATGCTGCTGGACGAAGGCGACGACGCCTACCGCGCCGCGCGCGGCAACTTCGGCCTGGTGTGGGTGCAAGGCAAGGGCCTGGGGCGCGCGGCGTATGCGCACTGGACGCTTGCCGCCGCGGCGGCCTGGCCCGCATTTGCGTCCGAGCTGGCGCAGCGCACCGGGGTCGATGTGGAACTCGCGCAACCCGGCGGCCTGACGATGTGCCTGGACGACGCCGAGCTCGCCGAGCGGGGCGCGCGCTTGCAACGCCTGCGCGACGAACTCGGCATCGCGTACCCGTTCGAGGTGCTGGACGGCGCCGCGGTGCGCCGCCTGATCCCGCAGGCGGGGCCCACGGTCGCGGGCGCGGTGATGTGTCCACTCGACGGCCACACCAGTCCGCTCAAGCTGCTACGGGCCCTGGTCCAGGCCTTTGAAGCACTTGGCGGCAGGCTCCAAGCCGGCGCGCGCGTTGAGTCGCTGCAGCAGCGCCAGGGCGCCTTCGAGGTGCGCGCCGGCGACACCACCCATGTCGCGCCCAAGCTGGTCCTGGCCGCAGGCCTGGGCAACCGTGAGCTGGCGCCGCACGTGGGTTTGCGCGCGCCGGTGCAGCCCAACCGCGGCCAGATCCTCGTCACCGAGCGCTTGCAGCCGTTTCTGAAGTTCCCGACGATGCAAGTGCGACAGACCGGCGAAGGCGTGGTGCAGATCGGGGACTCGATGGAGGACGTCGGCTTCGACGACGGCACGACCCTCGCGCAACTGTCACGCATCGCCGCACGCGCCGCGCGCTGCTTCCCGCTGCTGGAGGGCGTGAACATCGTGCGCACCTGGGGCGCCTTGCGTGTGATGACGCCGGACGGCTTCCCGATCTATCAGACGTCGAGCGCTTGCCCGGGTGCGTTCGTCGTCACCTGCCACAGCGGCATCACGCTGGCGTCGCAGCATGCCGGGCCGCTGGTGGCGTGGATCCGCGGCGGCAGCGAGCCCGAGGCCATTCAAGGTTTCAAGGCGGAGCGCTTCGATGTTCAGGCCCATTGACGGACAGATCGCGCGGCGCCGCATCACCTTGCGCGTCGAGGAACAGGACGTGCATGCGAGCGAGGGCGACTCGCTGGCGATCGCCATGCTGCAGGCTGGATTCGACCGCTTCCGCGAGACGCCCGTCTCGGGCGCCGCACGCGCACCGCTGTGCCTGATGGGCGTGTGCTTCGACTGCCTGGTCGAGGTGGACGGCGTGGCCAACGTGCAGGCCTGCATGGTTACGGTGCGCGACGGCATGAGGGTACGGCTGCAGCGTGGCGCACGACGCCCGGAGGTGGCGCAATGAGCGCCAGCGCAACCGACGTGACCCATGACCTGATCGTGATCGGCGCCGGCCCGGCAGGCATGGCTGCTGCCGCCAAGGCGGCCGCCCTCGGCCTGAAGACTGTGCTGCTCGACGAACAGGTGCGGCCCGGCGGCCAGATCTACCGCAATGTGGCCGGCTGCGATGCGCGGGTGGCGGCGTTGCTCGGGCCGGACTACACCCACGGTGCTGGCTTGGTGCGGGCCCTTCAAAGCAGCGGCGCGGAGCTTCTAGACAACACGCTGGTGTGGGACGTGGCGCGCGACCTGACGGTGACAGCGCTGCACGCCGGCCGCGCTTTCCAGCTGCGTGCGCCTCAGGTGATTGCGGCCACCGGTGCGATGGAGCGCGCGTCGCCGATCCCTGGCTGGACGCTGCCTGGTGTGATGAACGCCGGTGCGGCGCAGATCGCGATGAAGTCCGGCGGCGCGGTTCCGGCCGGCCGCATCGTGCTGGCCGGCGCCGGGCCGCTGCTGCTGCTGGTGGCATGCCAACTGCTCGAGGCCGGTGCCGACGTGGCGGCCCTGGTCGAGACTGCGCCGGCCGGTCGGCGCTTCGAGGCGCTGCGGCACCTGCCGGCCGCGCTGCGCGCCTGGCCGGCCCTGGCCAAGGGGTTGAAGATGGTGCGCAGCCTGCGTCGCGCGCGGGTGCCGTGGTACACGCAGGCGAGCGATCTCGCCGCGATCGGACGCGATCACGTCGAGGCGCTGGCGTTTCGCGCCGGTGGCCGTGAACACCGTGTCGACACCGACTGCCTGCTGCTGCACCACGGCGTCATTCCCGACACCCAGCTCAGCCGCCTGCTGCGCCTGGAGCACCGCTGGGACGACCGGCAGTTGGCCTGGCAAGTCGTGACCGACGATCTCGGACAGACCTCGCTCGACGGCCTGCGCATGGTCGGCGACGGCACGGCCATCGCTGGTGCGCGCGCCGCCGAGGCCAGCGGTGCGCTGGCGGCACTGGGCGCAGCGCACGCCCTCGGGCGCATCGACGCCGCTGCGCTGGCGCAACGCAGCGCCGCGCTGCGGCGGACGCTGGCGACCGAGCTTGCGATCCGCCCGTTCCTGGATGTCCTGTACCGCCCGCCACGCTCGATCACCGAGCCCGCCGACGCCACCATTGTCTGCCGCTGCGAGGAGGTGACGGCCAAGCAGGTGCGCGACACCGCCGCGGAGCTGCTGAACATCTACGCGCGCCGCGCGGCGCGCCTCGTGCGTGAGCATCAGCGCCAGCAGCCCGATCAGGGCAGGCGAGACCGCGACCAGGCCGACCACCGGCAGCAGCGCGAGGTCGATGCGCGTCGGTGTCGCCACTTCGGCGGCGCGCGATAACGTCAACGTCGCTTGCAGCGAGCCGCGCTTGAACGTTTTCCCCGCCAAGGCGCGCGCTGCCTGCTCAAGGCCATCAAAACCCGCCGGCAACCTCAACTTCAAGTCGAGGCCGCGCCCATTGACGCTCTTGAGCTCCCAAATCCAGCGGCCGCCGCCGGCGGCCTCGGGCGACACGCCCTCCGCGCGCGCAAAGCCGGTCATGCCTGAAATGCTCATGCTCTCCTCTATTCGGCCAGCGCTCGGAACGCCAGTCCCACCGCCTAGAGTGGGCGGCCCGCTTGACGCCCCCCTTCGCCCCCGGCCAAAACCCCCTGAGCACACGAAGCAGTGTCGCGGGCATGGGAGGGGAACTTGACGTCACCTATGAAACGAATTTGCCTGGGTCTCACGGCAGCTTTTGGAGCGGCCGCGCTGCTGTGTTCACCGGCGCATGCGCAGCAAGCAATTTCCCCCGGTCAAAGTGTGCGCGGCGCGCTGGCGCAAAACGACGCGCGCCTCGATAGCGGCGAGTTCGCAGACACTTTTTCGCTAAACGCCCGCGCCGGCGAGAGCTTTACCATCGAAATGAGCTCCGCTGCTTTTGACACCTATTTGTTGGTGCGCGGTCCGGGCGGCCTCAGCCAAGACAACGACGATAGCGGCGACACAGGCACAACCAACAGCCGCGTTACAATTACAGCTGCCCAGAACGGCGCCATCACCATCCGCCCGACCAGCTACGCCCCAGGCCATACCGGCGCCTATGTGCTCAACGTCCGCCGCGCGACAAGCGCCGAATTGCAGCGTGGCGCCCAGCAACAGCAGCAGCAAGCAGCAAGCGCGGTACAAGTGGGCCAAACCGTGCACGGTGCGCTCGCCAACGGCGACGAACGCCTGGCCGCGGGGGAGCTTGTCGACACCTACACGCTTTCCGGCCAACGCGGGCAGACACTTGTTATTGAGCTGACATCGACTGAGTTCGACACCTATGTAATGGTGCGCGGGCC
>CALMQI010000426.1 GCA_937871935.1 uncultured Burkholderiales bacterium | reverse complement strand
GCGCAGCGGCCGCAGGCCGCGTAGCGAGTTCGGCGGCGCGACCTCGACGCGAGCATCGCAGCGGAGCCCTCGCCACAGGCGAGGGCCGACCCAGTATGAGGTTCTATGTTTTGGGTCAAGCATGCTGAGGCACCATCTTGCGTGCGTCGAACGGCGTCGCGGTCTTCCACACGGCAAACGCTACGCGCAGCAACTTGCGTGCAAGGATGACCAGCGACTCGGTGGTGCTGAATCCCCTGGCTCTGGTCGCTTGATACAGCGGAGCGAGCGCCTTGCTGTGACTGGCGGCGAAGGCGGCCAGGTACATCTGGCGCCTGAGGGCGGGCAATCCACGCTTGGACAGGCGTCGCTTGCCGTACTTGGCGCCGGAATCGTTGGCGCGCGGATCCATGCCGCTGTAGGCCACCAGCGCGTCGGCGTTGGCAAAGCCCATGCGCGCCAGCAACGCCGCAAGCAGTGCGCTGGCCTGTGGGCCGAAACCCGTAATCGTGCGCAGCCGGGCTTGCCCCGCACTGAGCGTCGTATCCGCGTCGATCAGCGCCTGCACCTGCGCATCGAGCGCCTGCAGCAACGCGTCGAACGACTTGTCCAGTTGCGCCAGCGCCGGGCCGAGCTCGCTGCAACCGCGCAACGTCTGACGCAGCGCCGTACGCTTGGCCACCACCGCTGCGCGGCGAAGCATCAACTCCTGCACCAGCGCGTGCGATCCGACGCCCGGTTGCCAGGCATGCAGCCGCGGGTGGTGCTCGGCCACGTAGCGGGCGATGAGCCTGGCGTCCACCCGATCGGTCTTGCTGCGAGCACCCAGGGCCTTGGCATAGAAGTAGACGTCCCGGGCGTTGAGCACATACACAGTCAGTCCGGCGGCGTAAGCGCGCTGAGCCAACAAGCGGTGATAGCTCCCGGTGGATTCCATGGCGATGACCGTGCCCGCCGGCAGCGTGTGCAGCCAGCCGTCGATCGCCGACCCCAGATTGGCCAGAACGCACCCAACGCCTGTCTCGTGAGTCGCTGTCACCAGCTCGGCCTTCGCAACGTCCACACCAACGAACAACTTGCTTGCTTGCATGGCTAGAACCTCCAGTTGGACAATGCCCAGTGCTGGGGTGGTGGTGAGTCCGCCTGCCACGTTGACTTGCCTTCAGATCGGTGGTCGTGTCGCCGAACAGCGACGCGCCGCGCAGTTCCTGATCGACGTTGGTAGGCGGGGTGGGGGCTGTCTCATAACAGTCGGTCCGTTGATCCGGCCGAAGCCCCAGATGCAGGCCCTCCACCCCAGCAACTCCAACCATACAAGCCCCGAGCGGGTACCGCCTGCCGCGATGCGCAGTACTCGGCCCAAATGCGGTCCTTCGTGAACGTCCGCAACGGGCCGGCCGCCGCGCCGTGCCGTGCAGCGTCAGCGCCGCTGCGCCGTTGCCTTGCGTACGTACTTGAACGTCTGCTCGAACGCGGTCGGGATCGGTGTGGCCGTCTCCAGTGCGCCGATCTCGGCAAAGCGCGCCGCCACGCCTTCGGGGGTCAGCGCATCGCCGGTCAGACACAGGCCTTCGCTCTCGACCATGTCGGCGACGGCAAAGCAGCCCGCACCCGCCCCGAGGATGATGCCTGTCGGCGCGTCGTCGGACACCAGATAGAGCAGGCCCGGCGTCACCGATTCGGGCGTCAGGCAGGCCTTGGACGTCGCGTCGAGCAGCGAGTCGGTCATCGCGGTGGCCGCGGTGGGCGAGAGCGCGTTGACGCGCACGTTGTTCTTCTGCCCCTCGAGCGCCAGCACGTTCATCAGACCGACCACACCGGACTTGGCCGCGCCGTAGTTCGACTGGCCGAAGTTGCCGTAGATGCCGGACGACGACGTCGTGACCACGACGCGGCCGTAGTTCTGCGCGCGCATCACGTCCCACACGGCCTTGGTGCAGTAGGCGGTGCCCATCAGATGCACGTCGACGATCAGGCGAAAGTCGGCCATGTCCATCTTGGCGAAGGTCTTGTCGCGCAGGATGCCGGCGTTGTTGACCAGGATGTCGATGCGGCCCCAGCGATCCAGCACCTGGGCCACCATGCCGCTCACCTGCTCGAAGTCGGCCACGCTGGCGGCCAGCGCGAGCGCCTGGCCGCCGGCCGCGCCGATCTCGTCGGCCACGCGCTGCGCCGCATCGCGCGATAGATCGTTGACCACCACCTGGGCGCCGCGGGCGGCCAGACCCAGCGCGTGGCTGCGGCCGAGGCCGGCACCGGCACCGGTGACGATGGCCACGCGGCCATCGAAGCGAATCGTCGTCGACACGTGTACTCCTGTTGCACTGCCCCAATGGCCGCCGAGTGTGCCATCGACCGACCGCAGGGCGGCCGACGCGCAGGCGACCGCACGAGTTGCAATAATCGTCCGCCACCCGCACCGCACCGGCGGCTCGACCGACCCGCCCGACAGGGCAAGCCCAAGGAGACACCCTCATGAAGCGCCGCCATCTGCTGCAGGCCGCCTCGGCTGCCGTCGCGCTGCCCGGCCTGGCTTTCGGCCAGTCGTTCCCGAGCAGGCCGATCCGCTACATCGTGCCGGTGGCTGCCGGCGGCGGCAACGACATGATCGCGCGCGTGGTCACCGAGCGCTGGGGGGCGCTGCTCGGCCAGCAATTCGTGGTCGAGAACCTGGGTGGCGGCGGCGGCGTCATCGCCAGCCAGACCACCGCGCGCGCAGCGCCCGACGGCTACACGCTGATGCAGGGTTACGTGGCCACCCACGGCACCACGCCGGCGACGCGGCGCATCCCGTACGACGCCGTCAAGCACTTCACGCCGATCGGCATGATCGGCGCCACGCCCAACGTGCTGGTCGTCAACGCCAGCCTGCCGGTGCAGACGATCAAGGAGTTCATCGACTACTTGAAGCGCAACCCGGCCAAGCTGAGCTACGGCTCCGCCGGCGCCGGCTCGCTGACGCACCTGACGATGGAGCTGCTCAAGCAGGAGACCGGCACCTTCGCCGTGCACGTGCCCTATCGCGGCATCGCGCCGGCCATCACCGACCTGCTCGGCGGCCAGACGCAGGCCATGTTCCCCGGTCTGGCCGCCGCGCTGCCGCACCTGCGCTCGGGCCGCATGCGCGCACTGGCCGTCACCGGCAAGGCGCGCAGCCCGCAGCTGAAGGACGTGCCGACGATGGACGAGGTCGGCTTCAAGGGGTTCGACGCGATGCAGTGGTACGGCTCGGTCGGCCCGGCCGGCATCACGCCCGACGTGGTGAAGCGCCTCAACGAGACGCAGGTGGCGGTGCTCAAGTCACCCGACCTCGCCGACAAGCTGGCGGCCGAGGCGGTCGAGCCGTGGCCGATGACGCCGGAGCAATTCGGCGACTACATCCGCGCCGACATCGAGCGTTGGACGGCGCTGGCCAAGGCCCGCAACATCCGGCTCGAGGAATAGCGGCACCGCCATGGCGCACAACACGCAGGTTTCCGCCGACACCCAGGCGCCACCGGTCACCGCCAGCTTGGCGCGCTTTGTCGCCGGCCACGCAACGCGCGGCTGGAGCGACGCGGTCGAGCACGAGGCGCACCGCACCTTCTACAACTGGCTCGGCTGCGCGATCGGCGCCGCGCGCCACGAGGCGGCCGACGCCGCGCTGGCGGCGGTGGCGATGCTCGAGCCCGCCGCCCAGGCCAGCGTGCTCGGTCGCCCCGAGCGGGTCGACATGGCGAGCGCCGCGCTGGTCAACGGCATCACCTCGCACACCTTCGACTTCGACGACACGCACCTCAAGACCATCATCCATCCGGCCGGGCCGGTGGCCTCGGCGGTGCTGGCGCTGGCTGAGGTGCGCGGCGCGTCGGGTCGCGACGTGATCGATGCGCTGGTGCTGGGGATCGACGTGGCCTGCCGCATCGGCAACGTGATGTACCCCGACCACTACGACCGCGGCTGGCACATCACCGGCTCCACCGGCATGCTGGGTGCGGCGGCCGGCTGCGCCCGCCTGCTCGGCCTGGACGAGGCGCGCACGGCGATGGCGCTCGGCATCGCGGCGTCGCAGCCGATCGGCCTGCGCGAGCAGTTCGGCACCATGACCAAGCCGTTCCATCCGGGCGCGGCGGCGCGTGCCGGGCTCACGTCGGCGCTGCTGGCGCGCCACGGCTTCACGGCCAGCACGCGCGCGTTGGAAGCGCCGCGCGGCTTCGTGCAGGTGGTGTCCGACAAACGCGCCTGGCACGAGGCGAGCGACCAGCTCGGCGAGCGCTTCGAGATCTCGTTCAACACCTACAAGCCGTTTGCCTGCGGCATCGTGATCCATCCCAGCATCGACGCCTGCGTGCAGTTGCGCGAGCAGGGCGTCACGCCCGAGCAGGTGCGCGCGATCGAGCTGCGCGTGCATTCGCTGGTGCTCGAGCTCACCGGCAAGAAGGAGCCGCGCGACGGTCTGCAAGGCAAGTTCAGCGTCTACCACGGCTGCGCGGTCGGCTTGATCCACGGCCGCGCCGGCGAGGCCGAGTTCGCCGATGCGGTGGTCAACGACCCGCGGGTCGTGGCGCTGCGCGCCAAGGTGCAGGCGACGGTGGACGACACGATCGACGAGGCGGCGGTCGACGCCACCGCAGTGCTGCTCGACGGACGCCGCGTTCACGTGCGCGTCGACCATGCCATCGGCTCGCTCGAGCGGCCGCTGTCGAACGCGCAGCTGGAAGACAAGTTCCGCACGCTGGTGGTGCCGGTGCTGGGCGACGCGAAGGCACGCGAGATCACGGCCGCCTGCTGGCGCCTGGCCGCGCTGGCCGACGTGCGCGCACTGACGAGCCTGTGCCGGCCGTGACGGCGAGCAGGCGCTGCACGCTCGAGCGACCATGACCATGAACGCGCCCGCGCCGCTGCGCATCGGCATCCTGAACGGCGACGACATCGGCCACGAGATCGTGCCCGCCGCGGTGGAGGTGAGCCGCGCGGCTGCCGCGCTGCACGGCGTGGCCATTCACTGGCAGCCGCTGTCGATCGGCCGCAGCGCGCTCGACACCCATGGCCACACGCTGCCGCCGGACACGCTGGCCGCGCTGCAGACGCTCGACGGCTGGATCCTCGGGCCGATCGGCCACCGTGCGTACCCCAAGGGGCCGAACGCGATCAACCCGCACCCGATCCTGCGCAAGCAGTTCAACCTGTTCGCCAACGTGCGGCCGACGCGCTCGTACCCTGGCATCGGCTGCCTGCACGACGGCGTCGACCTGGTGATCGTGCGCGAGAACAACGAGGGCTTCCAGCCCGACCGCAACATGGTGATGGGCGTGGGCGAGTTTCGCCCCACCGACGAGGTGACGTTGTCGGTGCGCGTGATCACGCGCACCGGCAGCCGCCGCGTCGCGCGCGCCGCCTTCGAGCTGGCGCGCCAGCGCCGCCAGCACCTGACCTACGTACACAAGGACACCGTCTTCAAGCTCGGCTGCGGCATGTTCGTCGAGGAGTGCCAGAAGCTGGCGGTCGAGTATCCCGACGTGCGCGTCGACGACGTCATCGTCGACACCTTCGCGATGCGCCTGGTGCGCGACCCGCAGACCTTCGACGTGGTGGTCACCACCAACATGTTCGGCGACATCCTGTCCGACGAGGCGGCCGGCCTGGTCGGCGGCCTGGGCATGGCGCCGGGGCTGTGCATCGGCGATGGCGACGTCGTGATGGCGCAGGCCACGCACGGCTCGGCCCCCGACATCGCAGGACAGGGCATTGCCAACCCGTACGCGATGATCGACTCGACCCGCATGATGTTCGACTGGCTCGGCCACGCCCGGGGCCACGCAGGCGCGGTGCGCATGGCGGCCGCGATGTCGCGCGCCACCACCGCCGCGCTGGCCGATCCGCGCTCGCGCACCGGCGACATCCGCGGCAGCGGCAACACCGCCACGATGACACAAGCGGTGCTGCGCGGCCTGCGGGCTTGACCGCTCGCAGCAAGCCCGGCATCTCGAGGGTGTGGTTCAGGCCGCCGAAAGCACGCGAGGGCTTTACAGGAAGCGCGCGATGCCCTCGATGTCTTCCGGAAACAGCTGCCCCGCGTCGCTCATCACCACGCGGCCGTCACGGCCCAGCACCACGGTCACCGGCAGGCCCCTGGGCTTGGGCAGCACGCGCTCCAACTCCGGCGAGAGCCAGGTCGACGCGAAGCCGTAGCCCTTTTTGGCCAGATGGGCGGCGGCCTCCTCGGGCTTCTGGTCGATCGACAGGCCCACCACCCGCAGACCACGGGCGCCTTGTGCGCGTTGCAGCTGATCGATCAACGGCGATTGCACCGCGCAGAACGGGCACCAGCTGGCCCACCAGTACAGCACCACGACCTGGTTGGTCAGATCGGCCGCACGCAGCGTGCGGCCGTCGAGCAGCGGCAGGTCGGGCAGCACCAGGCGGCTGCCCAGTGGCGGCAGCGGCGCGGTCGTTGCACGTTGCGCCCATGCCGTGCCTGCGCACGAGACGCCGGCCAGCGCCAGCAGCAGCCGGCGGCGGCCGCGCGATGCGTCCACTGAGGCAGTGCGGTCGCGGCGTGTGTCGCCCGGGTGCATGTCGAACGAGGTCATGGCGACATTGTCTTCGGTCCTGCAGCCACTGGGCCGCGACGCATGGCTCGCACCGGCTCAGCGCGCCCGTGCCTGGCCGACAACCATCTGCACGATCGCCTCGGTGTCGGTCAGCGCAAGCACCCTCGGTGCGGGCTCGGGCGCCTCCGGCCACGGCGGCGGCTCGCCGTCGGTGGCCAGCGCCACGATGCCGGGCCAGTCGGGCCACAGCGTCGGCTTGCCCAATGCGGCGCGCCACACCTCGAGCTTCGGATAACCGCCGGACTTGAAGCCTTCGATCAGCACCAGGTCGCAGTGCTGCAGGCGGTCGAGCAGGTACTCGAGCGGCGGCTCGCTCGCGCCGCGCAGCTCGTGCATCAGCGCCCAGCGTTCGTCGCCGAGCAACAGCACCTCCTGGCAGCCGGCCTCGCGCAGGCGGTACGAGTCCTTGCCCGGGCGGTCGATCTCGATCGACTTGTGGCTGTGCTTGATCAGCGAGACGACGAGGCCGCGCGCGGTCAATGCCGGCACCAGCCGTTCGAGCAGCGTGGTCTTGCCCATGCCGGAGTGGCCGGCGATACCGAAGACTTTCATGGCGGCGATGATCGCAGGTGTCGAGGCCTCTTCCGCAGCGGCGCCGGGCAACCTGCACGCGTGACCGCTACGATGAGACTCCGACCGACACCTTGGGAGCGCGCGCCGTGATCACCGTGCTGCATGACCAACGCCAGACGCAATGGCCCGACGCGGCCGCCGACGGAGATGCGCTCTGGCTCGACGCCGCCGCCATCGAGCAGGCCACCGGCTGGACCTGGAAGCGCGAAGGCCTGTGCCGCGGCGACTTGTGCGTGCCGCTGCCGCCGGCCGCGGCGGCCGGCGAGGTCGTGCGCGACGGCCGTCTCGACCTGGCCGCGATGTGGCGCCGCAGTGGGCAGCCGGTGGTGCACGACGGCGCGTCGCGCCACTGGGTGCTCGGCACCGGTGCGACACAACGCGGCGCGGCGCTGGCCACGCTGCAGGCGCCCGACTTTCAGTTGCCGGACCTGGCCGGCCGCGCGCATCGGCTGTCGCACTACCGCGGCCGCAAGGTGCTGCTCGCCACCTGGGCATCGTGGTGAGGCTGCCGCGCTGACTTGCCCGTGTGGCAGTCGCTGTACGAAGAGCTCGAAGGCCATGGTTTCACGGTGCTGGCGGTGGCGCTGGACCAGGGCGCCACGGCGCGGCCGTGGATCGAAGCGGCCGCGCCGGCGTACCCCTGCCTGATCGATCGGGATCACCACCTGGCCGACCTGTACCACCTGGTCAACGTGCCGCAGGCGGTGTGGATCGACGAACGGGGCCGCATCGTGCGGCCGCCGGAGACGGCGGGCTCGACCGACGCCTTTCGTGCGATGGACCGCAAGACCTTCGCGCTGCCTGAAGCGGCAGCCGCCGAGCGCATCCGCGTGAAGACGCTGTACCTCGACGCCGTGCGCGACTGGGCGCGGCGCGGTGCGGCCAGCCCGCATGCGCTGGACGAGAGCCGCATCACGTCGCGGCTGCCGCGGCCGCACGACGGAATCGCCGAGGCGCACGCGCGTTTTCGCCTCGGCCTGCAGCTGTTGCGCGAAGGCGCGGCCGACGAGGCCGAGCAGCAGATGGCCGCCGCGATCCGCCTGCACCCCGATTCATGGGCCATGTGGCGGCAGGCGGCGGCGAAGAACGAGCGCGGCCTGGCTGCCGGGCCCGAGTTCTGGGCGCGGGTCGACGCGTTGGGCGCGCGGCCGTACTACCCGCCGGCAGACATCGCGGCCGCACCGTGACCGCGATGCCGCGCGGGCGGCCGATCACGCCGCGGCGACGCTCTTCGTGTGCCGGAACAGGTTGTCGGGGTCGACCTCGCGCTTGATCGCGGCCAGCCGCTTCAGGTCGGCCGCGCCGTAGGCTGCGGCGATGCGCTCGCGCCCTTCCTCCTCGGTCAGGAAGTTCACGTAGGTGCCGCCGGTGCCGCACTCGCGCGTCGCCTCGAAGCAGTCGCGCGCCCAGCCGGTGTGCTGGGCATCCTCGGCGGCCTGCTCCCACGAGCCGGCGATGTTGAGCACGTAGGCCGCGTCGCGGTTGCCGGCCGGCGAATAGCCCGCGGGCCGCTCGTTGAGTGCACCCTGCACCTGGAACATCAGGATCGCCGAATGCGGCGAGCGGATGCGTCCGGCATGCTCGGCGGCCAGCTGGATCAGGCGCTCGTCGATGCGCGCCAGGTAGTGCGACTTCCAGTAGTAGCGCCGGCCCTTGGGTTGCGTGGCGTCGAGCAGGCTCTGCATCTGCGTGTAGGGCCGGCGGGCCACGATGTCGGCCACCGGTCGGCCGAAGCGGCGCAACGGCGCGAGCAGCGCCTCGCCGTCTTCCGGCTTGCCGGAGTGGCAGACGAAGATCGCGACGATCGGCTGGCCGTGCACCTCCTTCGGCAGCCAGGGCGCCGGCGGCGCGCGGCGCAGCACCGCCACGCAGGTCAGTTCGCGCGGCGCCTTGGCGCTGAATTCGCGGAACGTCTCGAGCACCTGCTTCGCGTCTTCGCCGCGCCAGGCGATCGCGCCGCCGAGGATCTCGGGGCCCACCGGCACCAGCCGGTATTCGAACGCCGTCACGATGCCGAAGTTGCCGCCGCCGCCGCGCAGCGCCCAGAACAGCTCGGCGTTCTCGTGCTCGGAGGCACGTTGCACCTCACCCGCGGCAGTGACCACCTCCATCGACACCAGGTTGTCGCAGGTCCAGCCTTCGCGCCGCGTCAGGTAGCCGAAGCCGCCGCCCACGGTGAGGCCGGCGATGCCGGTGGCCGACACGAAGCCGAGCACGGTGGCCAGGCCGTGCACCTGGGTCTCGCGATCCACGTCGCCGAGCGTGCAGCCGGCCTGCGCCTGCACGACACGCCGCCTCGCGTCGACCCACACGCCGCGCAGCAGCGACAGATCGATCATCAGGCCGCCCTCGCAGACGGCGAGGCCGGCGATGTTGTGGCCGCCGCCGCGCACCGAGTTCAACACGCCGTGCCGGCGCGCGAAGTGCACCGCCTGCACCACGTCGGCGGTGCCCGTGCAGCGCGCGATCAGGCTCGGGCGACGGTCGATCATCGCGTTCCAGATACGGCGTGTCTCGTCGTAGGCAGCGTCGTCGGGCGTCAGCAGCTGGCCCTTGAAGGCGGCCTTAAAGGCCTGCAGCGCGTCGGCCGTGACGTCCACCGGCTTGCCGTGCAGGCCCGAGAGCTGGATCGTCATGGCGGTCTCCTTGCCGTGGAACTAGGGGTGGCCACCGCCGAACAGCCGCCGCGTCTGCAACAGCAGCGCGCCCAGGCCCGCCAGCAGCGCGGCGAAGGCGATCAGCCCGCCGAGCCAGGGAATCAGGCCGGCCAGCGCCAGCAGCACGAGCGCCAGCGCCGCGGCGGCGATGCGCCAGCCGGTGGCCTGCGCGCTGCCGGGCCGCAGGCGGCGCAGGCCCAGATCACCCAGACCGATGCCGCTGCTCACATAGGCCACCGGCAGCAGCGCCAGGTACAGCGCGGTCAGCAGCAGGCCGAGCGGAATGCCGATCAGCGTGACGAAGGCGACCAAGGCGGCGATCGGCATGCACACCAGCAGCACGAAGCCGAGCAGCACGCTCATGCCGAAGCGCTCGCGCCAGGCGCGCGCGACACCGGCATAGAAGCCCGGCAACAGCGCGATCAGCACGGCGGCCAGCACCGCCAGCCCGATGGTCCACGTCCAGGCGATGCCGTCGGCCCAGGCGGCCGCGCCGCTGCGCTCGCCACGCGGCGCGCTGGCGCCGCCGTCGCTGCCCCATGCCGGCATCAGCAGCTCGATGCCACCCGTCACCTGTGCCGCCGGGTCCTGCTCGATCGGCTCGCGACTGCGATAACGCAGCTTGCCGGCGATGCGGGCGTTGGGGCCGAGCTCGAGCCGACCGCTGGTCACCAGCACGTCGCCGCCGACCGGCCCGTCGATGCGCACCCGCCCTCCGGCTGCCTGCACGTGGCCGCGCACGGCGCCGAGCAGGTGCACCTGGCCGCCGGCGATCGACAGGTTGCCCAGCACCTCGGACTTCGGGCCCAGCTCGGTCTGCCCGCCGGCGGTGCGCAGGTTGCGCCCCACCTTGGCGGCCACCGAGATGCGGCCGCCCGCGGCGTAGGCGGAGCCGCCGACGTCGACGCCGAAGCGCAGCTTGCCGCCGGCCGCGAGCGCGTCACCGCTCACCGGCGCGTCGACATCGATGCTGCCGCCCACCGCGACCAGGTCACCGGCCACCGGGTGATCCACGGTGAGCGCACCGCCGGCGACGAAGAGATCACCGCCGAGCTGCTGTTTGGCCGGCGCATCGGCTGCCCCGGCGGGACCGATGGCCAGCGCCGCCAGCAGGGTCAGGATCCATCCACTCGCTGTCCGCCACATGCTGTCGTCTTCCCAGGGGCCGCCACACGACGGCTGGCCATCATGATCGCCGAAACGCCGCGACGCCGATTTCAGCTGTAACCCGCGCCGACGGCGCCGTAGTGCGCACGCAATGCGCTGCCGTCAGATTGACGGCCATGCGCCCTGCATTGCTTGCCGCCAACGACCGCGAGAGTGTCCCGTCGATCGGACGACTGACCCATCTGCCGCGCGGCAGCGTGCGGTCGCTGCACGGCACGCGGGGTCAGGCGGTGGCGGTCTTCACCGGCCGCGTCTGGCTGACGCGGCACGGCGAGCGCCGCGACATCGTGCTGGCCGCCGGCGACACCTGGGCCTTCGACCGCGACGGCGAGGCCGTCGTCGAGGCCCTGGCCGACGCCTACGTCGTGCTGTTCGAGCTGGCCTGGCGTGCCGACGACCCACCAGCTGTCTGGCAACCGGAGCCTGGCCATGGTCGCGGCGCTTGATTCGTTCGCGGCACCGCAGCCGTTGCTGTGGGCTGGCACCGATTGCCGCCCGCTGGTCATCCGCGCCATCGGCAGCGACGACGCGGACCTGCTCGGCGCGTTCTACACCGCGTTGACGCCGGCCTCGCGGCTCAATCGCTTCCACGTCGGCATCAAGGAGCTGCCGCCGCGCTGGCTGCAGGCATTGACGCACCCCGATCCCGACGACGAGCTGGCGCTGCTGGCCGTGGCCGAGCAGGACGGCCGCGCCGCGTGCATCGGCGAGGCGCGCTACGCGCTCGACACCGAGACGGCCCGCGGCCGCGACTTCGCGGTCGCCGTGGCCGATGGCTGGCAAGGCCATGGCCTGGGCGGCCGCCTGCTCGACGCGCTGCTGCAGCATGCCACGCAGCGCGGCATCGATCAGCTGCACGGTGACGTGCTGCGCGACAACCTGCCGATGGTCGCTCTGGCCCGGCGCAAGGGTTTCGCCGTGGCGACCCATCCGGCCGATGCGCGGCTGCTGCGCGTGGTGCGCGGGCTGCAGCCGTCGTGGCCCGCGCCGGCGGCGGCGGCGTCGCGGTGGTCGAGCGGCCAGCGCGCCGCGCACTGATTTCTGCCCACCCCCAGGAGACCTTCACCATGGCCCCGATCATCCCGACCCATCGCCCCTGGCTGACGCCCCAACGCGCGGCGATCGGCGTGGCCGTGCTGTCGCTGCTGTGCAGCGTGTTCCTCGCCGTCGACGTGGCGCAGGCGGGCAGCATGCAAGCCGCCGATGCCGGCCGCGACGCTGCGGGCTGCGCGGCCGGCGCGCCGGCGGTCATCGCGTCGCCGGGCGGCGTTCAGCGGCTCTAGGGCCTGTTCACACGCCGAAACGGGTCGTCGCGAAGGCGAAGGGCCGGCACAGCGCGTCGCGGCGCGGTGCGCAAGCCCCTCAGCGTGCGGCCAGGCGTGCGCCGGCCAGCGGACGGCGCACGCTGACCAGCTGGCGCAACTGGCCCATCAGGCGTTCGACCTGCGCACTGCGCGGTGTGCCATGCAGGGCCCATTCGACGAAGTGCTCGCAGTTGTTCGACCACAGGCGGTAGTCGTTCTCGCCGAGCCGGCTGCGCGCCCGTTCGACCGCTTGCACACCCGCATAGGCCGGCGCCGGCACGGGCTTGGCCTGCCAGGGCTTGCCGGCCGCGAAGGCCTCGAGCGTCACCTCCTCGACGGGGCCGCGGCGCAGGCGCCGGCTCAAGCCCGCGTAGTGGATCACGCGGCCTTCACCCACGTAGAGACCGTGGTGTACATAACCTCGCCTTGGCGTGGTCAGGTGGGTGCCGGGCGGCAGCTGATCGGGCGTCATGGTGAGTGCGGCAGGTCGCTGCGGACGAGGGGTGGCCCGCTGGATGCGCAGGTTGCCGCGGCGCGATGGATCGCTCATGTCGGCACGGCGCGGCGAGCGTGTCAGTTGAAACGCTGTCCACGCGACGGCGCTGCAACTTTCGCAGCGCGCCGACGACTGAATCGAGGACCTGACCACCACGCCGCCGTGCGGCGAACCATCATGCGATTCGTGATCTTCGGCAACTCCGGCGCGGGCAAGACCCTGCTCGCCCGCGCGCTGGCCGCCCGCGCGCGGCTGCCGATCCTGCAGCTCGACAGCCTCGTCGCCGTCGCCGTCGCCGGCTCGACCGGCGAGCACGAGCACCGCCGGCCCGAACGCGCCGGCGCCCTGCTCGAGGCCTTCTGCGCGCGCGACGAGTGGATCGTCGAGGGCCGCGACGGCGCGTTGGTGCTCGCCGCGCTGCGCCATCGGCCCGAGCTGGTGTTGCTCAACCCCGGCCCGGCGGTGTGCATGCAGCACTGCCGCGCGGCGGCGTGGGAGCCGCACAAATACGCCACGTCGCAGGCACCGCGCGAGCAGCTGCTGCAGCGGCTGCAGGCGGTGGCCGACTACTACCGCGGCGACGGCGCCGACTCGCTGCGCGGCCACCGGGCGATCTTCGACGGTTATGGCGGGCCCAAGCGCGAACTGCAGGTGCCGGTGCGGCTGCACATTGCAGATGAAATCTGGCCTGTGCGCCCGGTAACCGGTTCGTAGCCGGCGGCGCCGATCGTGCAGGCCATGGTCAACCTCACCCAGGAGAACCGCCATGAGCCCGATGCAGCAACCCGACTTCAGCGTTGACGCGCCGGTCGCCTTCGACGACGCCGAGGCGCCGATCGATCCGTGGTCGCTCGACGAGATCGAGCGATCCAGCGAGATCGATTCGTTGCATTCGGACTGGCTGGCCGATGCCAGCTTCGACTGAAGCCACGGTCGATCGCCCGCCGCGGCGCGTGCTGCTGGTGGACGTGGACCGCGCCCTGATCGAGCTGATCGAGACCTGGCTCGTCGCCGAGGGCCTGGCCGTGTCGCACGCGAGCACGGCGAGCGACAGTGACCCGGTCGGTCACGTGGACTTGGCGATCGTCGAGGTTCCGTTTCCGCGGCAGGGCGGCGTAGACTGCGCGCGGCGTCTCGGCGAGCACCATCCCGGGGTCCCGATCCTGGCCCTGTCGTCCACCTTCTTCGCGGGAGTCGAGTGCAATGGCCCGGTGGCACGCGCGCTGGGCGTGGCCTGTGTGCTGCCCAAGCCGGTGCCGCGTGATGCCCTGATCCGGGCCGTCCATCGCCTCCTGCCACCTGCACCGGATGTCGTCCACGGCCCGCTCGATGCCCCCCGCCGCGACCGCCCGACCGGCGGCTGACCCGGCCGCCGGCACGGCGCCGCCCGGGCGCACGCCACGGCGCTGGCCCTGGCGCAGCACGCCGTGGCTGGGCGGATTGTTCATCGCCGGCATCGTGGCGCTGGCGGCCTACGACACCGTGCGCAGCTACCGCGCCGCCGTCGGCGAGACGGGGCGCGAGCTCGATGCGCAGGCCCGCGTCATCGCCGAGCAGACCGCGCGCACGCTGCAGACCGTCGACCTGGTGGCGCGCCATGTCGCCGACGCGTGGAGCAGCGGCAAGCGCGAGGCCTTGCAGCCGCAGGCGCTGCACGACTATCTGCACGACCAGGCTGTCGGCCTGGTGCAGATCGAGGGGCTGTCGCTGATCGACGCGGACGGCCGCCTGGTGGCCAGCTCCGAGGCGGCAACGCCTCCCGCGTCGCTGCCCAACCTGGCGCAGTTGCCGGTCTTTCAGCGCCTGCGCGAGGACCGCGGCATCGGCCTGGAGGTCGAGAGCCCGCGGCGCGGGCTGTTCAACCCCGGGGTCTGGATCATGCCGCTGGTGCGGCGCCTCGAGCAGGCCGACGGCAGCTTCGCCGGCGTGGTGGTCACCGCCGGCCGGGTCGACTACTTCCAGCGCTTCTACCGCGACGTGCGGCTCGACCAGGGCACCAAGATCACGCTGATCCACCGTGACGGCACGCTGATGGCGCGTTATCCGGTGGCCGAGGCGGCGCTGGGCCAGCGTTTCCTGGCCATGCTCGACGAGATGCTGGCGGCGCGCGACAGCGGCGTGGCGCTGCCCTCGCGCGGGCGCAGCCCGCTCGACGGCGTCGACCGCTTCGGCGCGGTGCAGCTGGTGCCGGAGTTCCCGCTGGCGGTGATCGTCACCCGTGACGCCGCGGTGGCGCTGGCGGCCTGGCGCGAGCAGGCCGTGGGCACCGCGCTGCGCACGCTGGCGCTGGGCGTGCTGGCCACCGTGCTGCTGCTGCTGGTGCGCCGGCAGTTCGCCCGGCTCGACGGCACGCGCGCCTCGCTCGAGCTGTCGCGCGAGCGCTTCGCGCTGGCCGCCGCCGGCTCCGACGAGGGCATCTGGGACTGGGACGTCGCCGGTGACCGCATCTACGCGTCGGCACGCGCGCGCGAGGTCTTCGGCCTGCCGCCGGGCCCCGACGTGCAGCCGCGCGACGAGTGGTTCGCCGCCGTCACGATCCATCCCGACGACGTGGAGCCGCGGCGCGCCGCGCTGCAGGCCCACCTGGGCGGGCAGGCGTCGGTGTATGCCGGCGAGTACCGCGTGCGCCATGCCGACGGCACCTACCGCTGGGTGCGCGTGCGCGGCCTGTGCGTGCGCGACGAATCCGGCAATCCGCTGCGCATGGCCGGCTCGGTAACCGACATCGACGCGCGGCGCCGGGCCGAGGATTCGCTGCGCCTGTCGGAGGAGCGCTACGCGTTGGCGATGACCGGTTCCACCGGTGGCCACTGGGTCTGGGAGGCGGCCACCGACGCGTTGTTCGTCTCCGGCACGGTGAACCAGCTGTTCGGCCTGCCGGCCGACCTGCCCGCCACGACGCGGCGCGAGTACTTCCGTCTCGTCACGGTGCACCCGCTCGACCGCGAACGGCTGGAGCGCATCAACGACGACGTCGAGCAGGGCCGCGTGCAGCGGCTCGACTTCGAGTACCGCATCCTGCTGCCCGACACGCAGCAGGTGCGCTGGATTCTCACGCGCGCGCAGTGCTTCCGCGACGAGGCCGGCCACGCGGTGCGGCTGGCCGGCGTCAGCGTCGACATCACCGAGCGCAAGCGCACCGAGGAGGCGCTGCGCCTGAGCCAGGAGCGCTTCGAGCTGGCGGTGGCCGGCTCCAAGGACGGCATCATCGACTGGGACATCGCCAACGACCGGATGTACACCTCCGAGCGCACGCTGGAGATGATCGGCGAACCGCCGACGCCCACCGTGCGCACGCGCGCCGAGTGGAACGCGCTGCTGCTGCTGCATCCCGACGACCGCCAGCGCCATGCCCGGGAGTTGCAGCAGTTCCTCGACAGCGGCGAGACGCTGCGCGAGGGCGAGTACCGCATCCGCCGCGCCGGCGGCCACTATGGCTGGGTGCGTCTGCGCAACCTGTGCGTGCGCGACGGCCAGGGCCGGCCGGTGCGGCTGGCCGGCTCGGTGAGCGATATCGACGCCTACAAGCGCGTCGAGGCGGCGCTGCGCGAGTCGGAGGAGCGCTACGCGCAGGCGCTGACCGGCTCCGACGAAGGGCACTGGGTGTGGGACATCGCGGCGCAGCAGATCTTCGTGTCGGCCAAGCAGGCCGAGATCTTCGGCCTGCCCGGCGGTGCGCAGGTGATGGCCGACAGCGACTACTTCACCCGCATTCCGCTGCACCCCGACGATCGTGAACTGGTGCAGCGCAACCGCAACGAGCATGTCGCCGGCCTGACGCCGCGGCTCGATCACGAGTTCCGCATCGTGCTGCCGGGCAGCGGCGAGCTGCGCTGGGTGCACACCCGCGCGCAGTGCAGCCGCGACGCCGCCGGCCAGGCGCTGCGACTGGCGGGCTCGACGGTGGACGTCACGCCGCGCAAGCATGCCGAGGAGGCGCTGCGCGCCAGCGAGCAGCGCTTCGCGCTGGCCGTCGCCGGCTCCGACGACGGCATGTGGGACTGGGACTTCGAAGCCGGCATGGCCTTCGAGTCGGCGCGTGCGCGCGAACTGCAGGGCCTGCCGCCCGGACCCGAGCTGCAGCCGCTGGGCGCGCTGATCGAGTCGCTGCGCGTGCATCCGGACGACGCGCCGCGGCGCGCCGAAGGCATCCGCGCTCACCTGGCCGGCGAGACGGCGGCCTACGAGTGCGAATACCGTGTGCGCCACGACGACGGACAGTACCGCTGGATCCGCGTGCGGGCGCTGTGCATCCGCGGCGACGACGGCCGGCCGTGCCGCATGGCCGGCTCGGTGAGCGACGTCGACTCGCGCAAGCGCGCCGAAGAGGCCCGCCGCGAGACCGAGGAGCGTTTCGCGCTCGCCGTGGCCGGCTCCGACGACGGCATCTGGGACTGGAACTACGCCGCCGGCCACGCCTTTGCGTCCCGGCGTGCGCGCGAGATCCTCGGCCTGCCGCCCGGCCCCGAGATGCAGTCGATCGAGCAGTGGTTCGCGCTGATCGGGCAGATCCTGCACCCCGACGACCAGGCCACGCGCAACACCGCGATCGAGGACCATCTCGCCGGCCGCACGCCGGCCTACGGCGGCGAATGGCGCGTGCGCCAGCGCGACGGCAGCTACCGGTGGGTGCGCGTGCGCGGCGTCAGCGTGCGCGACGAGGGTGACCGGCCGTACCGGATGGCCGGCTCGGTGAGCGACATCGACGTCGAGAAGCGCACCGAGGAGGCGCTGCGCCGCAGCGAGGAGCGCTACCAGCTGGCCGTCGACGGCTCCAACGAGGGCCTGTGGGACTGGGACCTGGGCGACGACACGCTGTTCCTGTCGGCGCGGGCGCAGAAGCTGCTGTGGCTGGTCCCGGGCGAGCCGTTGCGGTCACGCCGCGAGTGGATCGCGCTGACCCACTACCACCCCGACGACGTGCAGGCCGTGCGGGCCGAACTGGTGCGCCACCTGCGCGGCGAGAGCCAGCACTTCCGCACCGAATACCGCCTGCAGCACCACAGCGGCGCCTGGCGCTGGTATCGCCAGCGCGGCATCGCGGTGCGCGACGCGGCGGGCCGGCCGACCCGCATGGCCGGCTCGATGGAGGACATCACCGACCGCAAGAACTTCGAGGCCGAGCGCGAGCGGCTGGAAACGCAGTTGCGCCAGGCGCAGAAGCTGGAGGCGATCGGCACGCTGGCCGGCGGCATCGCGCACGACTTCAACAACATCCTGGCGGCCATCCTCGGCTACGGCGAGATGGCGCAGAAGGCCACCGACGAAGGCACGGCGCTGCGCCGCCACATCGACGCCGCCCTCAGCGCGGGCATGCGCGCCAAGTCGCTGGTCGAGCGCATCCTCGCCTTCAGCCGCAGCGGCATGGGCGAGCGCGTGCCGGTGCATGTGCAGTCGGTGGTGGCCGAGGCGCTCGACGCGGTGGGCGCCTCGTTGCCGCCGGGCATCCGCATCGAGCACGTGCTCGATGCCGGCGACTCCGCGGTGCTGGGCGACCCGACCCAGGTGCACCAGGTGGTGCTCAACCTGTGCGCCAACGCCGTGCAGGCGATGAAGAACGGCGGCACGCTGACCGTGCGCCTGGACCGCATGGACGACTCCTGCGAGCCGCACTGCGCGACCAGCGTGCTGTGCAACGGGCAGTACGTGCGCCTGTCGGTGCGCGACACCGGCGTCGGCATTCCGGCGCATGTGCTCGAACGCATCTTCGATCCGTTCTTCACCACCAAGGAGGTCGGCGTCGGCACCGGGCTCGGCCTGTCGCTGGTGCATGGCATCGTCACCGACCTCGGCGGCGGCATCGACGTGACCAGCCAGCCCGGCGAGGGCGCGACCTTCACCGTCTATCTGCCATGGCAGTCCGACACCACGGCGCTGCGCGAGATCGAGGCGCCTGCGCCCGGCGGCTCGGGCGAGACCATCCTGCTGGTCGACGACGAGGAATCGCTGGTGCGCCTGGGTGAGGAGATGGTGGCCGGCCTCGGCTACGAACCGGTCGGCTTCACGTCGAGCGCCGCCGCGCTCGACGCCTTCCGCGCCACGCCCTGGCGCTTCGACATCGTGTTGTCCGACGAGGCGATGCCCGAGCTGACCGGCTCCGAGCTGGCGCTGGCCGTGCGCGAGATCCGTGGCGACATCCCGATCGTGCTGATGAGCGGCTACGTCACGCCGGCGCTGACCCAGCGCGCGCGCGATGCCGGCGTGGCCGAGGTGCTGGCCAAGCCGCTGGTGGCGCGCGACATCGCGCGCAGCCTGGCGGGGGCGTTGCAGCGGCACGTTTAGTGCCGCCCGCTTGTGGCATCGAGCGCGCAAGGCTGCGGGCGGGTACCGCCTGCCGCGAGGCACTGACGCCGTCATCAAGGCGCCCGCGCGGATTTCAAACGCAATCGGCCGCCGAGGGGATGAAACGCCCCGGCAACCCGCCGGCGCTGAAATCACCTTCGCCCGCTTCGAACCCCCGATCGCAAAGGAGTCCACCATGACAACCCGCCTGTCCGCCGCCCTGACACCGCTGATGCTGTCGACCGCCGAGCGTCGCCAGGCCCACTGGCTGGCGCGCAGCCGCGACGCAGTGCGCAACTGGGTGCGGCGCAGCAGCTCGCGTCGCTCGTTGCAGCAGCTCGACGAGCGCATGCTCAAGGACATCGGCCTCACGCAAGCCGACGTCGTCGTCGAGACCGACAAGCCCTTCTGGGTGCGCTGAGGCGGCGGCCCGGATGCTGCTGTGGCCCGGGTGCTGCTGTGACCCGGATTGACCCCGAAGTTGACTCGCCGGCCTGCCTGACCGTCCAATCGCTCGTCATGACAGCCACTGCAATCCAGAGCGAGCCCCAACTGGCCCCCCACGTGCTGGCGCTCGACGACGACCCGTCGATCCGCCAGCTCGTCTGCGACTACCTGAGCGCCAACGAGCTGCGCGTCACCGCGGTGGCCACCGGGCGCGAGCTCGACACGGTGATGGCGCGCGAGGCGATCGACCTGATCGTGCTCGACCTGCGGCTGCAGGGCGAAGACGGCCTGCAGATCGCCCGCCGCCTGCGCGAGAGCTCGGCGATCCCGATCCTCATGCTCACCGGCCGCGCCGAGGAGGCCGACCGCGTGATGGGCCTGGAGCTCGGCGCCGACGACTACCTGACCAAGCCGTTCAGCACCCGCGAGCTGCTGGCGCGCATCCGCGCGCTGCTGCGGCGCGCCCGTGTGCAGGCCACGGTGGCCGACGCGATCGCCAAGGTGCGCGCCTACCGCTTCGGCGGCTGGGAGCTCAACGTCGGCCTGCGCCGGCTGAAGGCCGCCGACGGCCGCTCGGTCGAGCTGACCAACGGCGAGTTCAGCCTGCTGGCGGCCTTTGTCTCGGCGCCCCAGCGTGTGCTGTCGCGCGACCAGCTGCTCGACCTGTCACGACTGCACAACGCCGAGGTCTACGACCGCTCGATCGACGTGCAGATCCTGCGCCTGCGCCGCAAGATCGAGCCCGACCCGGCGCATCCGAGCTTCATCAAGACCGAGCGCGGCGCCGGCTACCTGTTCGACGCCACGGTCGAGACGGTGCGCTGAGGCTCCGGCGCCCGCCGCGGGCGCCGCCGGTTTCAATCGTCATCGCCACGGTGGCGCGCGCAACGCGCCTGCAATGGCGTTCGCGCGAAATGGCCTCCTGACGCACGGAGGCTCTGATGGACAACTCGACGACGAATCGCGCCACCCGCGGGCTGCGCTTGCGCTGGCTGTCCCGCCTCGGCCTGGCGCTGCTGATCGCGTTGCTGACCGGCTGTGCGTTGCTGCCGGGCGACGTGGTGCGTCCGGAGTCGGCGGCGATCACCGACGTGGCCGATACGCCGCTGGCGCAGGTGGCAGCGGCCGCCACGCCGGCCGACCGGCTGCATCTGTCGGGTGTGCGCCTGCTGCCCGACGCGCAGGACGCCTTCGCGCTGCGGCTGGCGCTGATGCGCGCGGCACGCAAGTCGATCGACGTGCAGTACTACGTGATCGCCCACGACACCAGCGGCGCGCAGTTCGTCGACGAACTGCGCCGCGCCGCGGCCCGCGGCGTGCGCGTGCGGCTGCTGGTCGACGACCTGCACGCCGCCGAGTCCGACGCCACGCTGCTGCGCCTGGCCGCACTGCCCGGCGCCGAGGTGCGTTCGTTCAACCCGCTGCCGGTGCGCCGCGGCGGCTGGGCGACGCGCCTGTTGCTGTCGCTGCACGATTTCGAACGCGTCAACCGGCGCATGCACAACAAGCTGCTGGTCGCCGACAACGCGTTCGCCGTCACCGGCGGCCGCAACATCGCCGACGAGTACTTCATGCGCGGCGCAGCGGCCAACTTCATCGACATGGACATCCTGGCCAGCGGTCCGGTCGTGCGCGAGCTGTCGGACCTGTTCGATCGTTTCTGGAACAGCGAGCAGGCCTATCCGATTGGCAGCCTGGCGGCACCCGCCGGCACCGCCCCCTCGACCGTCGATGCCGCTGCCGAGCCACTGCCGGCTGCGTTCGACGACAGCGACGGCGTCCTGGCCCGGCTGGCCGACGGTCGCCTGGCGCTGCGCTTCGCGCCGGTGCAGCTGTATGCCGACGTGCCGGCCAAGGCGGCGCCGGCCGGTGCCTCGCCACGGCCGGCGACCGCGATGGACAGCGCGATGGGCCTGTTCGGCTCGGCGCGCCACGAGGTGCAGCTGGTGTCGCCGTACTTCGTGCCCGGCCAGCGCGGCATGGCCAAGATCCGCGAGGCCACGGCCGCCGGCGTGAAGCTGACGGTGATGACCAACTCGCTCGCGTCCACCGACGAGCCGATGGCCTACTGGGGCTACGCGCGTTATCGCGGCGAGATGCTCAGCCTGGGCGTCACGCTGATCGAGCTGAACCCCGCGTCGCCGTCCTCGCGCGGCCTGGGCGGCGGCGGCAGCCTCGGCTCGTCGGTCGGCCGGCTGCACGCCAAGGTCGCGCTGGTCGACCGGCGCTGGGTGCTGATCGGCTCGATGAACATGGACGGCCGCTCGTCGCGTACCAACACCGAGCTGGCGCTGGTGGTCGACAGCCGGGAGCTGGCCGCCGACCTGGCTGCGCTGCTGCACGACCGCGAAGGCGACGACCACTACCGCCTGCGCCTGTCGACGGACCGCGCGGCGTCGATCGCCGACGCCGACGACACGTCCGCCGCGGAGCCTCGTGTCGAATGGGTCAGTGCGCCGGGCCGGCCGCTGCGGGTGCACCGCAGCGAGCCGCACGTCGGCTGGCTGTCGCGCGTGCGGCTCGGTTTCGTGTCGCTGTTCGTGCCGGAAGACCTGCTGTAGGAGCGAGGTGGTTCGTCAGCGCGCGCGAGCATCGCGCGGTGCCTGGCCGAAGCGCGCGCGAAACGCGCGGCTGAAGTGCGCTGCGTCATTGAAACCCCAGGCGAACGCGATCTCGCTCACCGTGCGCGCCGCGCAGGCCGGGTCGCACAGGTCGCGCCGGGCGGCATCGAGCCGTTGCGCCCAGACCCAGTCGGTCAATGAACACGCCTCGCCCGCCCAGGCGCGGTGCAAGGTGCTGGTCGACAGCCGCAGCGCGCGGGCGATCGTCGCCACGTTCAGTGCCGGGTCGGCCAGCCGCGCGCGCACCAGCGCCTTGATCTGCTCGCGGTGGTAGGCGGTGAGCTGCGACACCGGTTGATGCCGAGCCGCCGGCAGCGCGGTCAGGCCCGCGACGAGGATCTGTGACACGCTGTCGGCCACCACGGCCGCCGACTCC
>CALMQI010000425.1 GCA_937871935.1 uncultured Burkholderiales bacterium | reverse complement strand
CATGGTCGAGGGCGATGCCAGGGTCGAGGGCGATGCCAGGGTCGATGGCAATGCCTGGGTCGCGGGCGATGCCAGGGTCGAGGGCAATGCCTGGGTCGCGGGCGATGCCAGGGTCGCGGGCAATGCCTGGGTCGCGGGCAATGCCAGGGTCGCGGGCAATGCCTGGGTCGCGGGCGATGCCTGGGTCGCGGGCGATGCCATGGTCGAGGGCGATGCCAGGGTCGAGGGCGATGCCAGGGTCGATGGCAATGCCAGATGTCTTGTCACGGTCGGCCCAATCGGCTCGCGCGACGCGCATCTAACAGCGCACGCTGACGCCAAGATCGGCGTCCGCATCACGACAGGCTGTTTCTCAGGCTCGCGCGATGAATTTGCCAAAGCCGTGAAGAACACGCACTCCGACAACGAGCCCGCCAAAGCCTACGCGGCGGCGATCGCGCTGGTTGATCTGCTGATCGACGCGCCCAAGCAGGAGGGCTCCGAATGAACCAGCCAAAACAACCAGCGAGCGAAACCGAGGCGCTCGCACAAGCTGGCCAGCGCGCTCGGTGGCTCCGCGCCGATGCAATGCGCAACCTGCTCGTGCGTTCTGCCCGCAAGGCCGCCGAGCGCAGGTTCACCGGCGAGCCGATCACCGGCTTCGGAGCACTGGAGGGCAACGCGCAATGAGCCTCGAACTTTTCCGCACCAACGACTGCGCCCAGCCGGGCGAGACAGGCTTGCAGCAACTGCCCACCGGGCGCCAGGTCTATCGCACGTCCAAGGTCGCGATCGGCCTGCGGGCCGGCGAGCAGCCGCAGCCGCGCGACCTGGGCCGCGACGCCACCGCGATCCAGAACTGGATCCGCGGCAGCAGCTGGAGCGGCTCGGCCAGCACCACCGCCAAGATCAATGCCGCGCCTGGCGTTGTCAGGCGACTGATCGCCTGGGCGAGGGGGGTGCGCTGATGTTCGGCAAGACCTACGAGCTCAGCCTGAGCAAGAACTACGTCCGCCACTGGGGCATCGCCGAGGCTGTGCGCGAGCTGATCCAGAACGCGCTCGACAGCGAGTCACCATTCGTTTACGAGATCGACCGCGAGGACGACGGGCTGTTCACGTTGTCGCTTTTCAGCGAGTTCGCCACGCTGACGCCGCAATCGCTGCTCATGGGCGCCACGACGAAGGCTGAGGCCGCCGACAAGATCGGCTCCTTCGGCGAGGGCTACAAGATCGCGCTCCTCGTGCTCACGCGGGAGGGCCTCCCTACCGAGATATGGAACGGCGATCGCAATTGGCGGCCGTTCTTCCAGTTCAGCCGTAAGTACGACGACGACCTGCTATGCATCGAGGAAAGCTCGATGCCGCATCCTCACAAGGGCTTGCGTTTCCTCGTGTCAGGCCTGAACAGCGACCAGGTCGAAGAGGTGCGCACGTCGTGCCTTCAGATGCAAGACCAAATCGGCGCGATCCGTAGCACACCCAAGGGCGACATCCTGCTGGAGCGTGAGGGAATGCTCTACGTCGGCGGGCTGTTCATCTGCAAGACCGAGATGAAGTTCGGCTACAACGTCAAGCCCGAGCACATCCGACTCGAGCGCGATCGCAAGACCGTCGACAGTTGGGACTTTCAAAGCCTCACGCGCGATATGTGGTTCGCCACCGGCGAGCACGATCGCATCGCGCAGATGATCGAGGCCGGGGTGCCCGACGTTGAGTACGCGCGATTTCACTCGCCCGAGATGGTCAAGGAGGCCTGCTATCGCCTCTTCCGCTCGAAGCATCCGGGCGCGATCGTCGCCGAGTCGAACACCGAGCTGCAGGAGTTGATCGCAAGCGGCATGAAGGAGGTGATCTACGTCGGCGCCGGCTATGGCTCGCTGGTGCGCTCCTCACGTGGCTACCGCAGTGAGGTCGCCGTCGCGCCGCCGCCGAGGCCAGCCGAGCGCATGAAAGCGTGGTGGAACAAGGCGCGATATCACATGCACGCCGACCACCGCCCCTCGTTCGAGGCGCTGCTCAAAGAGTCCGAAAACTGGACACTGGCCAGGAAAGCATGAACCCAAATTGCATCCCCACCCGGCGCAGCCACTGGCGGCGCCTTCTCGACTTCCTGAAAGGACTCCGTTCGTGAAAACCCAAGCGCAATACGTGATCGAGGCGCCGCCGAAGGCGCCACCACTGCCAACGACCGATGAGCTGGTGAAAAAAGCCCTGTGGCTCGACATGCCGGCCGAGGTCTATCACGCGATCCCGGCGATGAGCGCCGGTGGCCTGAAGCGCATGCGCTCAAGCCCTGCGCATTTCTTCGGCATGCAGCTCGACCCGAACCGGCCGCCGCCCGGAGATCCGTCGCCGGCTATGAAGAACGGCACTTTGGTGCACTGCTGCCTGTTCGAGCCCGACAAGGTCGAAGCGCGCTATGCCGTGCTGCCCGGCGATGCCCCACGTAAGCCGACGCCGGTACAACGCGCGGCCAAGAAGCCGTCGCCTGAAACTCTCGATGCGATTGACTGGTGGGACCGCTTCGCACAGAAGCATCCCGGCGTCGAGATCATCGAACAAGCGCAGCTCAGCGCAGCGCGGCGCCAGGCTGCCAATATCCGGGCGCTGCCAGACCTCGGCGCACTGCTCGAGGATGGCGTCGGCGAGTCGTCCGTCTTCTGGCTGGATGCCGAAACGGGCGAGCTGTGCAAGTGTCGGCCCGACTGGCTGAGCGTAGCTGGCGAAGATGGTCGCATCATCACCGACGGCAAGACTGCGCAGGACGCGAGCCCAGAAGGGTTCGCCCGCGCCTGCTGGAACATGGACTATCCGCTACAGGCGGCTTGGTACTCCGACGGCGTTGCCGCGGCACTTCAGCGAAACGTGCACGGCTTCGTGTTCGCGGTGGCCGAGAACTCTTGGCCGAACCCGGCCGCTGCCTACATGCTCGACGACGAGGTAATGGCCTGGGCGCGCCGCGAGAATCGGCGCCTGTTGAATCTCTACGCCGAGTGCAAACGCACAGGGGTGTGGCCAGGCTACCCGCAGACCGTTCAACCGATCACGATGCCCGCATGGGCCATGAAGGAAATCAACCGTGAATGACCAGACCTCCACGTCGCAGACCGATCTCGTCGAATCCCCCTTCGCTGGTGGCCAGCGTTCGCTCACGCAGGCTAGCGCAGGCGCGATGCAGAACCAGAGCCGCGAGCTTGCCGAGACGCAAACCAAGTACCTGATGGCCCAGCGGTTCCCGCGCGACGTTGTCGCCAACATGGACCGCATCCTCAATGCATTCACTCGGCCGACGCTGGCCGAAAAGGCGCAATATCAGTTCGCGCGCGGTGGCAACGCCATCGTCGGCCCGAGCATCCGCGCAGCCGAGGCCATCGCCCAGCAATGGGGCAACATGGAACAGGGCTTTCGCGAGGTGCAGCGCGGAATCGACGCGAAAGGCATCCCGTTTTCAGAGGTCGAGGCCTACTGCGTCGACCTGGAAACCCGATCGAGCAAGCGGCTGCAGTTCATCGTGCCGCACTGGCGCGACACAAAGTTGGGCGGCTACAAGCTCAAAGACGAGCGAGACATCTACGAACTGATGGCCAACCAGGCGCAGCGCCGAGTGCGCGCCTGCATCTTGGCGATGGTTCCAGGCGACGTGTCCGAGGCCGCGATGGCGCAGGCCGAAGTGACCCTCAAGGCCAAGGCCGACACGAGCCCCGATGGCATCCAGAAGCTGCTTGACGCATTCGCCGATTTGGGCGTCACGAAGGAGAACATCGAGAAGCGGATTCAACGGCGCGCCGACGTGATCCAGCCGGCCCAGATCGTGAGCCTCAAGCGCATCTATGCCTCGCTGCGAGACGACATGAGCGAGCCGGCGGATTGGTTCGACATCCCCAAGGAGGCGCCCAAGGCCGAGGGCCTGGAAGCGGTGCGCGCTGCGGCAGCGGCAAAGCGAGCCGGCGGCAAGGGTGGCGCCGAGGCCGGCAAAGGCGCCACAGGAGCCGATCCCGACACTGGTGAGGTTCAGGCGCCGGCCGCACCCGCCGCGCCTGCTGCGGCCCCAGCCAAAGCCCCCGCAGCGGCGCCAAAGGCCAAGACACCCGCGGCAGCACCCAAGGCCGACCCGTCGGCGCCTGGCCTGCTCGACAAGCCGCTCGACCAGCTACTCTCCGACCTGGCCAGCGCCACGAGCCAGGAGACAGCCGACCTGGTAATCGACTCGGGGCGTCACCTCAGCGAACCGGACTACAAGACGCTCGTGGCCTCGTACCGCGCGAGCTTCCCCAATTGACCACCCAAGGAGCACCCTGAATGGCAACCGTAAATCGTATCTACGTCGTCCGCACAAAAACTCCGCGCGTAGGAGAGCCGCTCGCGCGCTTGGTGCGCGCACCAAACGCAAGCCAGGCGTTCCGGCATGTCGCAGAAGACACGCTGGCCGTCGCTCTCGCATCGCAGGATGATCTCGTCGAGTTGGCTTCGGCCGGCGTCAAGGTCGAAGAGGCCGGCGGCGCCTGACAGTTTTTCGAGGCGCTACAAACCGGCGTGGGTGACCCTCCCTCCTCCCAACGACTTCCCATGCCGGGGCCGCTTCGGTGGCCCGCCTCTCCTTCTTCCCCACCCCAGCCAAGAAAGGCACCTCACCATGTTCGAGCTGACAGAAAAGACCAAAGGCAAGCTGATCGAGCTGATCGTGCTCTCACAAAAGAACCGCAAGGACACCGACAAGCCGGGCGGCAAGTTCACCGTCGAGGTCACGCTGTCGAATCACCTGCTCGCCTACTTCGATGGCCACCTCAAAGGGGCCATGTACGCCGCGCCGCAGGGCGGTGACTCCGGCCAGAAGTCGATCGAAACCGTCACGCCGGTTTCCGACATGCCGAGCCTGTCGAACATCGGCGCCAAGCTGGGCACCGTGGCGTGGCACCAGGATTTCTCAGGCTACAACTGGGTGATCGACCACGGCACCGGCGGCAAGCGCAACATCGACATCGACGACTGCAAGCTGTCGGGCTTCAAGTTCACCTTCAAGGAAGGCGGCACCTTCGTTTGCAAGTTCGACATCGAGTCCGAGAACGTGGCCGAGGCGCAGTTTGGCCGCATGGCGATGTTCAAGAGCCGCGACATCGAGTTCACGCTGATGCCGCCGGAGATGGAGCAGGGGGATCTCGAAAAATGAGCGATCCACGCCAAGAGCTGGCGGAGCTGGCGGAGCTGGCGGAGCTGGCGCAGCAGCTTCGCGCGAACGACTGGAACCTCCAGGCGCCGGAGAAGCTCGCCGCCGTGATGGCCTCGGCAATTGATCAAATCCTTGCGTGGCCGTTGGCGCCAGCGGCCGGATCGGATGTGAAGCGGCCATCGCTGGCATGGTCGAGCGCCCCACATCGCACCGAGTTGGGCTCCGGCATGCAACAGACCGCGCTCGCTCTGGACGACAACCATACGCTTTTCCTCTACACCGAAGAAGATGCGCTGCACCTTGTCGAACCGGCGTTGCGTTCGCTGGTCGGCGCGAAGGCCAACGCATGACGCCCACCCTCGGCACCCTCCCCATCGACCTCGCGCGCTTGCTGGAGACGCGCCTGCTGCTGCAAGCCAACTCGGGCGGCGGCAAGTCATTTGCCTTGCGCCGGATCCTGGAGCAGACCGCCGGCCAAGTGCAGCAGATCGTCATCGACCCCGAGGGCGAGTTCGCCACCCTACGCGAGCGTTTCGACTACATCGTGTGCGCTCCGCACGGCGCCGACGCTGTGGCCACGCCGCAGACCGCCGCCGCCCTGGCGCGCGCGCTGTGGCAAGCGGGCACATCCGCCATCATCGACATCTACGAGTTGAAGGCGCACGAGCGGATCCTGTTCGTACGGCGGTTCCTCGACGCGCTGGTCAACGCGCCTCGCGCCATGTGGCACCCGACCCTGGTAGTGATCGACGAGGTGCATACCTTCTGCCCCCAGGTTGGCAGCGCCGAAAGCGCGGGCGCCGTCATCGACCTGGCCACCCGCGGCCGCAAGCGCGGCCTGGCGCTGATCGGCGCGACGCAACGCCTGTCCAAGCTGCACAAGGACTGCGCTGCGGAACTGCTGAACAAGCTGATCGGGCGCACCGGCCTGGACGTTGATGTGCAGCGCGCGGCCGACGAACTGGGCATGAACCGCAAGGACGCGACCGAAGCGCTGCGCAACCTGATGCCCGGCGACTTCTACGCCTTCGGGCCGGCCCTGTCGCGCAGCGTCCAACACACGCGCATCGGCCCGGTGGCCACCACGCACCCGCAGACGGGCCACCGCGAGCTGACCGCGCCGCCGCCGGCATCTGCCAAGGTGCTCGCCCAGCTTGCCAAGCTGGAGGGAATCCAGCGCGAGGTCGAGCAGGAGGCCAAGACCGTTGACGAACTGCGCGCCGAAGTGACGAATCTGCGCCGCAAACTGACGATCGCCGAGAAGGCACAGCCCGGCGTGGCAGAGGCCGAGGTCAAGCGGCGAGTTGACGAAGCGCTGGCGACGGTGCCGAAACCCGCAATACCGCCAGCCGTCCTTCGGCACGTCGCGACCGCAATAGCGGCCCTGCAAGCCATTGAGGCCAATTCGGCTACTACCCCAGCCGCGGCTCCGCGATCGATGCGCAGCGCAGCGCCTCGCGCGCTGGCCGCACCTTCCGCGATCAACGGCACGCCGCACGCCACCGTCGAGGGCCTGCGCTCCGGCGCCGTGCGCATCCTGCAAGAGCTGGCGGCACGCTACCCGGCCGGCTACTCGCGGCCCCAGGTCGGCGCGCTGACGCAGTTTGCCCACAAGGGCGGCACCTTCACCACGTATTTCGGTGATCTGCGCCGAAACGGCTTCATCGAGGAGCGGTCCGGGCTGACCTACGCCACCGAGGCCGGCATCGCCGCGCTCGGCGACAAGGTGCCGGCGGCGCCGACCTCGCACGACGATGCAATGGCGCTGTGGCGCAAGGCACTGCGGTCCGGCGCGTTCTTGATGCTCGAGGCGATCGTCGCGGCTGGTCACAACGGCATCAGCCGCGACGACGTGGCGTCGAGTGTCGGCATGACGGCCAGCGGCGGCACGTTCACGACCTACCTGGGCGACCTGCGGCGCAACGGCCTGATCACCGATCAGGGCAAGCGCTGCACGGCCAATGACATCCTGTTTCCGCAGGGGCGGCAATGAGGACTTGGGCCAACGCAAAAGCTCACCGGCTGCCGTAGGCAGTCCAGTGCCGCGACGGCTTAGCCGCCGGCCTTCTGGCGGTCGATCTCGGCCTGGAGCTGAGCGCGCGCAGCATCGTCCTGCGCGAACAGTGCGTCCAGTTCGGCCGGGGTGATGTCCCGGCCCTCGGCCTGGGCGGTTTTCAGCAGGCCGCTGATCTGGGTGATCTTGTCGCTGTACGACAGCAGCAGGCCCAGCAAGGCAATGGCGTTGGTCATGGTTTTGCTCCTTGCTTGGCGATCAGGTAGGTCTGCAACGCCCGTAGCGCCACCGTGGTGACTTCGAGGCGATTGCTTGCGGCCGACAGGTCGGTGCCTGACAGCCCTCGTGCGATGTTCAATCCTTCACGTGCCACGTCGGCCTGGGCCTGGACGTTCTGGGCGTCGGCCGCCGAGATCTTGCCGGCCATGAGCAGGGTCGCCGCCGAGTTGCGCACTTCGGTGACGGTGGCTACCGATACCGCGAGCTTCTGATTGAACGTCTCGGGCGATGCGACGCCGAGTGCTGCGCAGGCCGTGAGTAACGCGAGCGTGCACGTGGCGAGGAAGAGGGTCAGTCGTTTCATGGTTCAGCCTTTCGGTCTAAGGGTTGGGTATCGACATCCGTCGGTTCATCCGGCGGCATCAGGCTCTTTTGGGGCCAGATGCGAAGCACCAGGCCAACGATCGTCAGCGCGGCCGGGTAGGTCTCGGCCGGCAGTTGAAACGGCAACGCCTTGAGCGCGGCGAGCTGCGCGTCAGGCGTCAGTGAGAACCACCACGTCGCCAGCATGCCGGCCAGCGCGATGAACCAGGCCGAGGCCATCTTCGGCAGGTTGGTGACGTTGCTCTTGAGGCGATTTTTCTGGTTCGCGTCCATTTGGTGATCCTTCACGGTTGTTGCTTGCGATCATCGCCAGATCGGCGATCACGCTGGCGCGCAGTTGTTCGATGCTACCGCCTGAGCGTGCCAACCAGCGGGCCAACTTGTTGGCCGGATCGCTGGCGTATGGGTCCGTTAACTGCACAGGCGGCGCAGGCCGCGCAAACGCCAGCTCGAGCAACTCTGCGCGCCGTGCGCGGCTCGCAGTCTGCTTGGAGCTGGCGGTCACGGCTCACGGCGCAGGCGGCGCGTCGATGTTCAAGTCGTCAAGCGACTGCGCCACAGTGCCGATGGCTGCGCCCTTGCCCGTCAGCGCGTCAGCGGCGGCCTTCACAGCTGCCAGCGCGGCATCGACTTCGGGCGAAGTCTGGCCGATATTGCTGATCGCGACGGTGATCTCATTGAGCGCCTTGTTCAGTTGCACTTCGCCGGCAGTGAGTTGCTCGCCCACGGTCGTGAGTTGCGCGGCCAGGCCTTCGGCAAAGGTCTTCAGTTCAGCGTTGTTCATGGTCAGGAAATCCTTCAGTCGGTTGAAAAGTGGCAACGGAATGTCGCCGGTGGGGGGAAAGTGAAAGTGCAGGTGCAGCTCGGTCATTGTTTCACGCAGGCAGTCGCCTCGGTGAGGGGGCCGCTGGCCAGGGGCATGTAGGTGCTGCTGCCGACGACGGAGCGGCCGGCCGAGCTGTTGCACGTTGCGCCAGCCGTGGCCCTGCGCACGGTAGAGGCGGTCAGGCGGGTACCGTTGAAGAGGAAGATCGTGCCGCCGGTAGCCCGCCATGTCTCGGTGCTCACGGGAGGCACCGGCGCCACACCGCACCAGGCTGGCTCGGTGACGTAGGGGCCAACCCAGTCCGCGGGCTTGGGGTCAAACACCACGCCGGCCGGCGGATTGATGCGTAGGTCGAGGCACGCCACGTAGATCAGTTGCGCGTACTCGTAGGCCTTGCGGCTGCCGGCGGGCACCGCCACGCGCGCGGCGAGCACCTCGGCATCGGCCTGGGCTTTGGGATCCGCTGCGGTGGCCACGCGGCCAGCGGCTGCGGCGAACTTGACCAGATCTTGATCGCTGATGTGCACCGGGAAGAACTGCGGCGCCCAGTACCACTTGTCCGGCTTGTCGCCCTGGCGCACTGGCAGACGGCACCACCAGGATTTCGTGAAGCCGGCCGGCGTGGTGGTGGTGCGCCAGGCCGTGCCGTCGCCGAGCTGTGGCAGCAGGCCGCTGGGGAAGCAGTCGTAGCTGTGGCTCAGCGCCGGGAAAAGAAACGCCACGACAAGCAGTATGAATTTCATGTTGGTCTCAGCCCCAAGATGAGGCCCCTTGCGAATCAAACGCGAAAGCGGACTGTCCGGTGTTGATGCGGCCTGTGAAGGTTCCGGTGCCAGTGCCGGGCCCAAACGCCAGGAAGAACGTGTCCGTCAAACTGCTGTAGGCGTTCGCGCACAGTTCGCCGTCCAGCACACCGTACAGGGCGCCACCCGACAACAACAGGCCGACGACTTCCTTGGTCTGGTAATTGCTCGTGCCGGTGTTGTTGGTCAGCTTCTGGTTTGCCGATAAGTAGTACGACCACCCGTTTGCATCCGCGCCGGGGTAAGAGTTCGTCAACGCGGCCGAGCTATTCATCACGCCGGCGATCTGGTTAGCGTCGCTGCCGCCGATGGTCAACTCGGCGTAGAAGTGGCCGGTCGCCGCCACGCCTGCCGTGCCGCGCACGGCGCCGGCCGCCGTGGTCACGCTGGCGGCGGCGGTCACCCTGGTACTGATTGAGGTCGGTGCCGAACCGTGGCTCGCCGCCGTCATCGCCGCGCTGGCTATGGGTGCGACCGCCTACGTGCTCGCGCAGTCTGGGATCACCGCGTTAAAGAACAAGTCCATCGCACCCGTCGAAACGATGCATTCCCTGAAGGAGACGACCCAGTGGCTCAAGACCCCTTCAACTCGTTGACTCGCCGGGAGGCCAGCCCACTCGCTCCCTTCGACTCGCGCTCCGCGCGCGATGCGC
>CALMQI010000424.1 GCA_937871935.1 uncultured Burkholderiales bacterium | reverse complement strand
GCTGCGCTCTGTCATGTACGACCTGCCGTTCCCGGCCACCGGCCGGATCCGCCAGGTCGATCCGTGCCCGCTGTCCAGCCGCGAGACCGACGTGCTGCGCCGGCTCTCCGAGGGCAAGGTCTACAAGCAGATCGCCCATGAGCTCGAGCTGTCGACGAGCACGGTGCGCACCCACCTGCACAACATCTACGGCAAGCTCGGCGCCGTCGACCGCGCTCAGGCCGTCCTGATGGCCACCGAGCGCGGCTGGCTCTAGCCGGCTTGACGGCGCCGCGAATGGCGGCGCCACACGAGCCAGGCGATCGCGACGCCCGTCGTGTCGATGAGCACGTCGACGGGCGAGCCGTGGCGGCCGCCGACCGTCGTCTGGTGCAGCTCGTCGGTGAGCGCATAGCCGACGGCGATGGCTGCGGCCAGCCAGGGGCGCCGCCAGCCGAACGCGCGCAGCCAAAGCGCCCAGAGCACGCCGTACTCGGTCATGTGCACGAGCTTGCGGCCGACCAGGTCGACCGTGCCCAGGCCGGAGTTCAGGTCCGGCTGCGCGCTGAGCGCGAAGATCACCGCCATCAGCGCCAGCGGCGGTGCGAATCGTGCGAGGGCGCTCGGGGCTCCGGGGTGTGCCATAGGATCGGTGGGGAAGGGTAGGACGCGCCGATGATCTCGATCACCACCAAGTCGCCATACGCGCTCAAGGCGCTCACCGAGCTCGCCCTCGCCGGCGACGACGCGGCCAACAATGGCGGCAAGGTCGATAACTCGACCGACAGCTCGACCCACACCTCGAGCCACAGCTACACCGTCGGCCTGTCGTGGAAGACCGGCATCGACTTCCCGTTGTTGTCGGCGTCGGTCACCAACACCAGCCAGCTGGTGTTCTCCGACGAGTACAGCAAGACCGACAGCTCCGGGGTGAACGAGTCGGCGACCGTGACCGTTGGCGGTCCCGCGTACGGCTACACCGGCCCGACCACGATGGCGGTCTACTACGACACCCTCTACAAGTCGTTCGCGTTCGCGTCGGTCGCGCTCACCGCCTACGTGCCGCACAACTTCCCGCACGACAAGCTCGAGCCGGGCCTCAACGAGAACGCGTTCTACGATCCGAGCAACTTCACCTACCCGGCCGGCACCTACGTCTGCGAGGTCGAGGTCGACCCGGCCACCGGCGCGGTGAAGATCGACCGCATGACCGCCTGCGACGACTTCGGCAATGTGATCAATCCGATGATCGTCGAGGGCCAGGTGCATGGCGGCCTGGCGCAGGGTCTGGGCCAGGCGCTGCTGGAGCATGGCGTCTACGACACCGAGACCGGCCAGCTGCTCAGCGGCAGCTACATGGACTATGCGATGCCGCGCGCCGACGACATGCCGACCTTCAAGGTCGAGACGGTCAAGGGCACGCCGTGCACGCACAATCCGCTGGGCGTCAAGGGCTGTGGCGAGGCCGGCGCGATCGGCTCGCCGCCGGCGCTGATCAACGCGATCTGCCACGCGCTCGGCGTGAAGGACATGCCGATGCCCGCATCGCCGTACAACGTCTGGAAGGCGGCGCAGGCCGCTGGCCGCTGAGCCGAAGGAGACACATTCATGCAAGCATTTGCCTACAACAAGCCCGCCTCGCTGGCCGATGCGGCCCGCGCCGCCGGCGCCACCGACGCCAAGATCCTGGCCGGCGGCCAGTCGTTGCTGGCCGCGATGAAGCTCGGCCTGGCCGCGCCGGCTTCGGTGGTGGACCTCTCCGGCATTGCCGACCTGAAGGGCATCACGGTATCGGGCAACACCGTGAAGATCGGCGCGATGGCCACCCACGCCGCGGTCGCCGCGTCGAAGGAAGTGGCCGCTGCGATCCCCGTCCTGTCCGCGCTGGCAAGCGGCATCGGCGACCGCCAGGTGCGCAACCGTGGCACCCTGGGCGGCAGTCTGGCCAACAACGACCCGGCGGCCGACTATCCGGCGGCCGTGCTGGGCCTGGGCGCCACCGTCCACACCGACCGCCGCGCGATCGCCGCCGATGATTTCTTCAAGGGCCTGTACGAGACGGCGCTGGCCGATGGCGAGATCATCACGGCGGTGAGCTTTCCGGTGCCCGAGAAGGCGGGCTGGCAGAAGTTCAAGCAGCCGGCCTCGCGCTTCTGCCTGGTCGGTGTGTTCGTCAGCAAGGGCAGCCAGGGCGTGCGCGTGGCCGTCACCGGCGCCGGCCCCGGCGTGTTCCGCGCCAAGGCGCTCGAGGCCAAGCTGGCCACCAACTGGGCCGGCGCGTCGTGCGACGGTGTGAAGATCGATGCGGCCAACCTGAGCACCGACCTGCACGGCAGCGGTGAATACCGCGCCGCCCTGATCCCCGTGCTGGCCAAGCGCGCGGTGGGTTGAAGTCGCGGCGGACGGCTGTGTCACACTCGAAACGCCGCAGTCGCTGCGGCGTTTTTTTCGTTCCCGCATGAGCTCAATCGCACTTCCGCAGGACATCGCTCAGGTCCAGTCCGACCTGCTGGCGCACGACTACGTGGCCGACCGGCAACTCGCCACTGCGGTGTTCCTCGCGCTGCGCTTGCAGCGCCCGCTCTTCCTCGAAGGCGAACCCGGCACCGGCAAGACCGAGATCGCGCGTGTGCTGAGCGTGATGCTCGAGCGCCCGCTGATCCGCCTGCAGTGCTACGAGGGTCTCGACCTGGCCGGCGCGGCCTACGAGTGGAACTACGGCCGCCAGATGATGGAGATCCGGCTGGCCGAAGGCACAGGCGCAGACCGCGCGAAGATGGCCGACCAGCTCTTCTCCGAGAAGTTCCTGATCCAGCGCGCGCTGCTGCAGGCGATCGACCCCAAGCGCGACGTGCCGCCGGTGCTGCTGATCGACGAACTCGACCGCGCCGACGAACCGTTCGAGGCCTTCCTGCTCGAGGTGCTGTCGGAGTTCCAGATCACGATCCCCGAGTACGGCACCGTGAAGGCGAAGGTGCCGCCGATCGTGATCCTGACGTCCAACCGCACGCGCGAGATCCACGACGCGGTGAAGCGCCGCTGTCTCTACCACTGGGTCGGCTTTCCCGACGCGGCACGCGAGTACGACATCGTGCAGCGTCGCGTGCCCGGTGTGCCGCAGTTGCTGGCGCAGCAGGTGGTGGCCTTCGTGCAGAAGCTGCGCGAGGTCGAGCTCTACAAGCTACCCGGCATTGCCGAGACGATCGAGTGGGCGCGTGCGCTGATGGAGCTCGACGCGCTGGTGCTCGACCCCGCGGTGATCCAGGACACGCTGGGCGTGCTGCTGAAGTACCAGGACGACATCGCCCGCATGCAGGGCGGCGAGGCGGCGCGCATTCTCGACGAGGTGCGATCGGCGTCGCGGGCGCCGGCCTGAGGTTCGCCGCCCGTCATGTTGGCCGCCCGCCCCACCCCCGGCCACCTGGCCGAGAACGTCATGCACTTCGCGCGCGTGCTGCGCAGTGCCGGCATGGCGGTGGGCACCGACCGCGTGCTGCTGTCGCTGCAGGCGCTGCAGGTGGCGGGCATGGCGTCGCGCGCCGACTTCCATGCCGTGCTGTCGAGCTGCATGCTCGACCGCATCGAACACCGCGACCTGTTCGAGCAGGCCTTCGATCTGTTCTGGCGCGACCCCGACCTGATCGGCCGCATGCGCGCGTTGCTGCTGCCCAAGGTGCGTGCGCAGGAGGGGCTGACGCCCGAGCAGCGCGAGAACCGGCGTCTGGGCGACGCGTTGTTCCCGCATCCGCCGATGCCGCAGCCGCCCGAAGAACCGCCCGAGCAGCAGGAGTTCGACGCGGCGCTTACCTTCAGCGAGCGCGAGGTCCTGCGCAAGGCCGATTTCGACACCATGTCGGCCGACGAGTGGCGCGCCGCCCGGCGCGTGCTGGCGCAGATGCGCATGGTGTTCGAACCGCTGTCGACGCGGCGCAGCGCGCGCGCCAACCGGCCCGGCCGTGCCGACTGGCGCGCCTCGCTGCAGGCGATGGCGCGTCACGGCGGCGAGTTGTGGGACACGCGCTGGCGCCGGCCGCGCACGCGGCCCGCGCCGTTGGTGCTGCTGGCCGACATCTCCGGTTCGATGAGCCGCTATTCGCGCATGCTGCTGCACTTCGCACATGCGCTCGGCCACGCCGAGGCACGCGTCGAGAGCTTCGTGTTCGGCACGCGCCTGACCCGCACGACGAGGCTGCTGAAGAGCCGCGACCCCGACATCGCGGTGTCGCAGGTGGTGCGCGCGGTGGAGGACTGGTCCGGCGGCACCCGCATCACGACCAGCCTGCACGAGTTCAACCAGCGCTGGGCGCGGCGCACGCTCGACAGCCGCTCCACCGTGCTGCTGATCAGCGACGGCCTCGAACACGGCGATGTGAAGGCGCTCGCCTTCGAGGCCGAGCGGCTGGCCAAGAGCTGCCGCCGGCTGATCTGGCTGAACCCGCTGCTGCGCTTCGACCGGTTCGAACCCAAGGCGGCGGGCATTCGCGCGATCCTGCCGCATGTGGACCGGTTCCTGCCCGCGCACAACCTCGACAGTCTCGAGCAACTGGTGCAGGTGCTGGCGCGGCGCGACGAGCCGGCGCACATTCACTGACGAGATCAACCCGCGACCGCCATGGAACTGACCAGCCAGCAGACCCTTCCCGTCCCCCAGCAGCAGGCCTGGGAGGCGCTCAACGACATCGGCCTGCTGAAGGCCTCGATCCCCGGCTGCGAGTCGATCACCGCGGCCGGCGACAACCAGTACGAGGTGGCGATCATGGCCGCGGTGGGACCGGTGAAGGCACGCTTCAAGGGCAGGCTGCGGCTCGCCGACCTGGTGCCGCCGACCTCGTACACGATGCACTTCGAAGGGCAGGGCGGCGCCGCCGGCCATGGCAAGGGCAGTGCGCAGGTGCGGCTCGAACCGGTGAGCGCACGCGAGACGCTGCTGCACTACACCGCGCAGGCCAGCGTCGGCGGCAAGATCGCGCAGATCGGCTCGCGCCTGGTCGACATGGCGGCGCAGAAGATGGCCAACGAATTCTTCGAGACCTTCAACGCCAGGTTGTCCGAGCGCTACGGCGTGGCAGCGGCTCCAGCCGCTGCGGCGGGGCCGGCCGGCCTGTTTGCGCGGCTGGTCGGGTTCTTCAAGCGCTTGTTCGGCGCGCGGTGACGGCGGTGAACCGCGGCGTCGCGACCGAGCGGCTGGGTCCCTGGCTCAAGGGCTTTCCGTCGGCCCACCCGCCGATCGCGTGCGACGCGATCGCGCGTCAGGGCTGGAACGTGCTGGCGGGCGACCTGCCGCTGCCGCTGGCGCTGATCAAACGCGACGCGCTGGCGCACAACATCGCGTGGATGCAGGCGTTCGCGCACGAACGCGGCGTGCAGATGGCACCGCACGGCAAGACCACGATGTCGCCGCAGCTCTTCCAACGCCAGCTCGACGCCGGCGCCTGGGGCATCACGTTCGCCAACGTGTTCCAGCTGCGGGTCGGCGTCGAGCGCGCCGGTGTGCGGCGAGCGTTGATCGCCAACCAGGTGCACCAGCATGTCGACCTCGACGCGCTGGCGGCGCTGCGCGACGAGCATCACGATCTGCGGGTCGTGTTCCTGGTCGATTCGCCGGCGCAGCTGGCGCTGATCGAGGCGTGGCGGGCGACCCGTCCGACCGTGCCGGCGCTGGAGGTGCTGCTCGAGATCGGCATCGCCGGCGGACGCACCGGCGTGCGCGGACACGACGACGCGCTGGCGCTCGGTCGCGCGCTGCGCGCCAGCCGCGCGGTGCGGCTGGTCGGTGTCGAGTGCTACGAAGGGCTGGGCGCGACCGGCGACTCGGCGGTCGACGAGCCCTATGTCGATGCGCTGATGCAGCGCGTCGCGGGCATCGCTCGTGCGCTCGAGGCAGAGCATCTGTTCGAGTCCGACGAGGTGATCGTCTCGGCCGGCGGCTCGGCGGTGTTCGACCTCGTCGCGACACGCCTGTCGTTGAAACTCGATCGCCCGGTGCGCGCGCTGCTGCGCTCGGGCTGCTACGTCACCCACGACCAGGGCCACTACACGCGCTTCGTCGCCGCGGTCAACCGGCGCTGTGGCTGCGAGCAGGGCCTGACGCCGGCGCTCGAGCTGTGGACCAGCGTGCAGAGCGTGCCCGAGCCCGGCCTTGCGCTGCTGACCGCGGGCCGCCGCGATGTCGGCTTCGATGCCGGGCTGCCGGTGCCGGTGGCGTTTGTGCCGGCGGGCACACGACAGCCGGTGGCGGCCGACCCGGCCTGGCGCATCACGGCGCTGAACGACCAGCACGCCTACCTGCAGTTCGGCGGCGACGCCAAGGTGCAGCCGCGTGTCGGCGACCGCGTGGGCCTGGGCATCTCGCACCCGTGCACCACCTTCGACAAGTGGCACTGGATGCCGATCGTCGACGATGACTACACCGTCGTCGACGCGATCACGATCCACTTCTGAGCGGGCGTCGCTGCGTCAGCAGCCCTCGAGCCGGAACAGGTCGGCGAGCGTGCGGCCCGGCTCGTCGCGGAACGTGTCGTCGCGGGTCTGCACGTCGAAGAGCCGGTCGACGCGGAAGTTGCGGAAGTCATCGCGCAGCTCGCACCAGGCGGCCAGCGTCCACACCGCGTCCCAATGAAAGCAGCCGAGCGGCCGCACGACGCGTCGGCTGGCCACGCCTTGCAGATCGAGGTAGCCGATCTCGAGCTTGCGCCGCGCTTCGGTGGCCCGGCGCAACAGCAGCAGCCGCTCGCGCGTGGCGGCGTCGAGCGGACTCACCGGGGCATGCAGGGCCAGGCTCTCGGCGGCCGCGCGTGCGGCGGGCGGCAGCACGCCGATGATCTTGCCGAGCGCCAGCTCGGCATCGCCGGCAAGCTCCGGATCCAGCCGGTTGCTGGCCAGCCGCACGCAGGCGACCAGCGCCTTGGCTTCGCCGATGCTGAACATCAGCGGCGGCAGGTCGAAGCCGGCGCGCAGGCGGTAGCCCACGCCGGCCTCGCCCTCCAGCGGCACGCCCTGGGCCTGCAGGTCGGCCACGTCGCGATACACCGTGCGCAGCGACACCTGCAGCCGCCCGGCGAGCCATTCGCCGGTGCTGAGGCGGCGGCCCCGCACCAGTTGCACGAGTTGGAACAGGCGATCGGCACGGCGCATGCCGCGATGCTAGGCCAGCGCGTGCAGGCCGACCACGTTGCCTTCGCTGTCGGCCACGTGCGCGAAGAAGCCCATGCCTTCGGGCAGCGCCGTCTTCGGCGTCACGACGCGGCCGCCGGCGCGCGGCACGCGGGCCAGCGCCGCTTCGAGCAATGGCGAGGCATCGAGGTAGACGCGGGTGCCGTCGGCCGACGGCGCGACCGGCGCGGCGCCGATGTTCAGACAGCCTTGCACCCGGCCCTCGTCGGCCGGGAACACGGCCATGCGCTCGGTGCCCATCGTCTCGCGCTTCAGCGGCCGCTCGAGCACCGCCTCGTAGAAGCGCTGCGCACGATCGAGATCGCGCACGGGGATTTCGAACCAGGTGATGGCATCGCGGGGGGTCATGGTGAGCTCCTTCGAGAGGTGATGAACAGGGATCACCATGCTGCGCGGGGGCTGCTGACACCGTGGTGTCAGCAGCGTCGGCTTTGCAATTGCAGCCGCTTCGATTCCAATGGTCGGCCGCAGCCGACGACTGCGACCCAGGAGCACCATTCATGAGCGAACCGAAAGGCGGCACGCCGCCGGCGATCCGCGTCGGTGTCGGCGGCTGGACCTACGAGCCCTGGCGCGACAACTTCTATCCGTCGGGCTGGTCGCAGGCGCGAGAACTTGAATACGCGAGCCGCGCGTTGCGTGTGATCGAGGTGAACGGCACCTACTACAGCTCGCAGAAGCCAACCACCTTCGCCAAGTGGCGCGACGAGACGCCGGACGACTTCGTCTTCTCGCTGAAGGCGTCGCGCTTTGCCACCAACCGGCGCGTGCTGGCCGAGGCGGGTGAGTCGATCCAGCGTTTCGTCGGCAGCGGCATTGCCGAGCTGGCGCACAAGCTGGGGCCCATCGTCTGGCAGTTCGCGCCGACCAAGCGCTTCGACGCCGCCGACTTCGGCGCCTTTCTGGCGCTGCTGCCGGGCCAGGTGGGCGGTCTGCCGTTGCGCCACGTGGTCGACGTGCGCCACGACAGCTTCAAGTCACCGGACTATCTGGCGCTGGCGCACCGCCATCGCGTGGCCACCGTCTTCACCGAATCCGACGACTATCCGGCTTTCGCCGACGTGACCGGCAACTTCGTCTATGCCCGCATCATGCGCGCCGACGCCACGCAGGCCGAGGGCTGCACTTCGCAGGTGCTCGAGCAGGTCGCCGCTTGCGCGCGCGTGTGGCGCGACGGCGGCGAGCCGGCCGACCTGCCGCGCGTCGAGCCGCCGCCGGCAGCGAACAGCGCGCCGCGCGACGTGTTCCTGTTCTTCATCGGCGGCGACAAGGAGAAGGCGCCCGCCGCGGCGATGGCCCTGCAGCGCCGTATCGACGGCCGATAAGCCAAGGTCTTGCGCGGATCCGGCTTCGCCGGTCCGCTGCAAGGGCCCTCTCGGGGGGCAGCGACCAGAGGGGGCGTGGGGGCGCCGCGTCAGCTCGCCACCGTCTGCCGCACCGCGCGCTCCCAGTTCGCCATCAGCTGTTGCGCCCGCTCGCGCGGCATCGTCGGCTCGAAGGTGCGCTCGGCCTGCCATTGCGCCGACAGCTCGTCCAGGCTCTGATACACGCCCACCGACAGCCCCGCCAGATAGGCAGCGCCGAGGGCGGTGGTCTCGATCACCTTCGGCCGCACCACCGCAATGCCCAGCAGGTCGGCCTGGAACTGCATCAGCAGGTCGTTGACGACGGCGCCGCCGTCGACGCGCAGCTCTTTCACAGCGGCCGCGTCGCCGAGGTCGCGGCTCATCGCCTGCAGCAGCGCCGCGCTCTGGAACGCGATGCTCTCGAGCGCCGCCCGCGCGATGTGGGCGACGGTGCTGCCGCGCGTGAGGCCGACGATCGCGCCGCGCGCGTCGGCCCGCCAGTACGGTGCACCCAGGCCGGTGAAGGCCGGCACGAACATCACGCCGCCGGCGTCGGGCACGCTCTCGGCGAGGGCCTGCACCTCGGCGCTGCTCTTGATCGCATGCAACCCGTCGCGCAGCCATTGCACCACGGCGCCGGCGATGAACACGCTGCCCTCGAGCGCGAACTGCGGCCGGGCGTCGGTCTGTGCCGCCGCGGTGGTGACGAGTCCGTTGCGCGAGGTCTGGAAGCGTTCGCCGCTGTGCGTCAGCAGGAAGCAGCCGGTTCCGTAGGTGTTCTTCGCCAGCCCGGGCTTGAAGCAGGCCTGGCCGAACAGCGCGCTCTGCTGGTCGCCGGCGACGCCGGCGATCGGAATGGCCGCGCCGAACCATTGCGGATCGGTCTCGCCGAAACGGTGGCTCGACGGGTGCACGCTGGGCAGCACGCTGGCCGGAATGTGCAGCGCCTTCAGCAGCTCGGGGTCCCAGGCGTTGTGGCGGATGTCGTAGAGCATCGTGCGCGAGGCGTTGCTCACGTCGGTGGCGTGCACGCGGCCGTTGGTGAGCTTCCACATCAGCCAGCTGTCGATGGTGCCGAAGGCCAGCTCGCCGTGCGCGGCCGACACGTGGGCCCCGTTCACATGGTCGAGCAGCCAGCGGATCTTGCTGCCGCTGAAGTACGGGTCGATGACCAGGCCGGTCGAGCGGCGCACCATCTCGATCGTGCCCTCGCGGGCCCGCAACTGCGCGCACAGCGGTTCGGTGCGGCGGTCCTGCCAGACGATCGCGTTGTGGATCGGCGCGCCGGTGCGGCGGTTCCACATCACCGTGGTCTCACGCTGGTTGGTGATGCCGACGGCGGCGATGTCGTGCGCCGCCAGCCCCGCCTTGACCAGCGCCTCGCGGCCGACCGCGAGCTGCGTGTCCCAGATGGCCTCGGGGTCGTGCTCGACCCAGCCCGGCTGCGGAAAGATCTGCGGGAACTCGCGCTGCGCCAACGCGGCGATGCGGCCGTTGGCATGGAAGACGATGGCACGCGAACTGGAGGTGCCCTGATCGAGCGCTAGCAGGTACGTCATCAACGGCCTCCGCGGGCAGTGGCAGCAAGGAATGCGGCGGCCGGCCTCGGCTCGGACGCCGCTTCGCCGGCGACGATCAGTTCGACGCCGGCATCGGCGAGCAGGGGGCGAAACGCCGCCGGTGGAGCGCTGTCGGTGAACAAGGCGTCGATCTCGCCCAGGCGCGCGAGCTGAACCATCGCCGGCCGGTTGAACTTGCTGTGATCGGCAGCGAGCCAGACCTGGCGCGAGGCCTCGATGATGGCGCGCGCGACCTTCACCTCGCGATAGTCGAAGTCGCGCAGCGTGCCGTCGACCTCGATCGCCGAGATGCCGATCAGCCCGATGTCGACGCGAAACTGGCGGATGAAGTCGACCGTCGCCTCGCCGATCACGGCTCGGTCGCGCGAGCGCACCATGCCGCCGGCGACGATGACCTCGAAGTCCGGCTTGTCGGCCAGGATCGCCGCCACGTTGAGGTTGTTCGTGATGACCCGCAAGCCGCGGCGCCTGCGCAGCAACTCCTCGGCGATGGCCTCGGTGGTGGTGCCGATGTTGATGATCAGCGAGCAGTCGTCGGGCACGCGCTCTGCCACGGCCGCCGCGATCCGTTGTTTGGCATCGTGATTCAGCCGCTGCCGTTGCAGGTAGCCGATGTTCTCGGTGGTCGATCCCGGTACGCGCACGCCACCGTGAAAGCGCGCCAGCAGCCCGGCCGAGGCCAGCAGGCCGACGTCGCGGCGCACCGTCTGCAGCGTGACGCGGAAGCGCTGCGCCAGCATGTCCACGCTGGCCGAGCCCTGGTCGCGCACGGCCTCCAGCAGGGCGGCCTGGCGGGGGTTCGGAACCAGCTTCTTGGGCGGCATGCGGGGCGTATGCGAAAGCAAAGGAACACAGACGAAATTCACTCGGCTCGCGCCTGTGGCTGTCGGCCGTGCCCGGCATGATAAGTGGCGGACACACCACAGGTCGGCGCGTCGCGGCGACCCCGGCTAGGGGTTTTCGAGAGGATTCGCTTTCGTTCGCTTCGGCGCGATTGACAACTATTTGCTTGCGAGAGACAGTGCGTCCCCGCTGCCCATCCGGGCGGTCGAAGCATCACTCGAAGAGGAGACGCACGATGAAGTTCCGACCCTTGCCCGGCGTGATCGCGCTCGCGGCGGTCCTCGTTCTGGTCGCATGCGGCAAGAAGGAGGACGCACCGGCAGCCCCGGGTGCGGCAGCTCCGGCCGCGCCGGCGGCGCCCGCAGCGGCCCAGGCCGGCGGCACCGAGGCCGCCAAGCGCTGGATCGACAGCGAGTTCCAGCCCTCGGTGCTGTCCAAGGAGGATCAGCTCAAGGAGATGGAGTGGTTCGCCAACGCGGCCAAGCCCTTCGTCGGCTTGGAGATCAACGTGCTGTCGGAGACGATCCCGACGCACGAGTACGAAGCCAAGACGCTGACCAAGGCGTTCCAGGAAATCACCGGCATCAAGGTCAATCACCAGCTGCTCGGTGAGGGCGAGGTCGTGCAGGCGGTGCAGACCCAGATGCAGACCAACCGAAACCTGTACGACGCCTACATCAACGACTCCGACCTGATCGGCACGCATTCGCGGCTGCAGTCGGCGGTGAACCTGACCGACTGGATGGCCGGCGAGGGCAAGGACGTCACCAACCCCGGGCTCGACGTGAAGGACTTCATCGGTGCCAGCTTCACCACCGGCCCCGACGGCAAGCTCTACCAGCTGCCCGACCAGCAGTTCGCCAACCTGTACTGGTTCCGCAAGGACTGGTTCGACAAGCCCGAGCTGAAGGCCAGGTTCAAGGCCAAGTACGGCTACGAGCTCGGCGTACCGGTGAACTGGAGCGCCTACGAGGACATCGCCAAGTTCTTCTCCGAGGACGTGAAGAACATCGACGGCAAGCGCATCTACGGCCACATGGACTACGGCAAGCGCGCGCCCGACCTCGGCTGGCGCATGACCGACGCGTGGCTGTCGATGGCCGGCGCCAGCTCGAAGGGCCTGCCCAACGGTCGCCCGATCGACGAATGGGGCATCCGCATGGAGGAGGGCTCGTGCAACCCGAAGGGCGCGAGTGTCTCGCGGGGCGGCGAGACCAACGGCCCGGCCGCGGTGTACGCGATCGCCAAGTGGGACGAGTGGCTGCGCAAGTACGCGCCGCCCGGCGCCGCCGACTACGACTTCTATCAGTCGCTGCCGGCGCTCGCGCAGGGCAACGTCGCGCAGCAGGTGTTCTGGTACACCGCGTTCACCGCGTCGATGGTTGCGCCGAAGAAGGACGGCAACAACACGGTCGACGACGCCGGCATGCCGCTGTGGCGCATGGCACCTTCGCCGAAGGGTTCGTACTGGCAGGACGGCATGAAGCTCGGCTATCAGGACGCCGGCTCGTGGACGCTCTTCAAGAGCACGCCGGTCGATCGCCGCAAGGCCGCTTGGCTGTACGCGCAGTTCGTCGTCAGCAAGACGGTCGACACGAAGAAGAGCCACACCGGTCTGACCTTCATCCGCGACAGCACCGTGCGCCATGCTTCGTTCACCGAGCGCGCACCCAAGCTCGGCGGACTGGTGGAGTTCTACCGCTCGCCCGATCGCGTGATGTGGACACCCACCGGCGTCAACGTGCCCGACTACCCCAAGCTCGCGCAGCTGTGGTGGCAGCAGATCGGCGACGTGAACTCCGGCGCCTTCACCCCGCAGAAGGCGATGGACCGCCTGGCCGAGGAGATGGACCTGGTGATGGCGCGCATGCAGGAGGCCGACGAGAAGGCCAAGACCTACGGCGGCTGCGGCCCGCGCCTGAACAAGGCGGTCGCTGCCTCCGAGTGGCTCGGCAAGCCCGACGGCCCGAAGGCCAAGCTGGCCAACGAGAAGCCCAAGGGCGTGACGATGCCGTACGAGGAGATCGTCAAGCGCTGGGCCGCCGCGAAGTAGGTCGCGACTCCTTCCCCTCGGGGCCGACGACGACGAGGGGGCGCGATGAGCGCCCCCTGCGTTCGCCGGCGCCGGCCCGGCTGTCCACACGATCCAACGGCGTTTCGCGCGTCCCACGCCTGTGTCCCTCGAACTCCGCCAGGTCGCGCTGAAGGTCGGCGCCGACGTCCACATTCACCCGACCACGCTGGCGCTGCAGCCCGGCGGCTTCAACACGCTGCTCGGCGAGACGCTGTCCGGCAAGACCACCTTGCTGCGACTGATGGCGGGGCTGGTGAAGCCGACGGCGGGTGAAGTGTGGTTCGGCGGGCGCAATGTCACCGGCATGGCGGTGCAGCGTCGCCGCGTGTCGATGGTCTACCAGCAGTTCATCAATTACCCGAACCTCTCGGTGTTTCACAACATCGCTTCGCCGTTGAAGGTGGCGGGCCTGTCGGCGGCGGAGGTGAAGGCGCGGGTCGGCCGCATCGCCGAGCTGCTGCGCCTGTCGGAACTGCTCGAGCGCAGGCCGAGCGAACTGTCCGGTGGGCAGCAGCAGCGCACCGCACTGGCGCGCGCACTGGTCAAGGACGCCGATCTGGTGCTGCTCGACGAGCCGCTGGCGAACCTGGACTACAAGCTGCGCGAGGCTTTGCGCGACGAGCTGCCCCGTCTGTTCGCCGATCGGGGCTGCACGGTGGTCTATGCCACCACCGAGCCGGCCGAAGCGCTGCTGCTCGGTGGCCACGTGGCCACGCTGCAGCAGGGCCGCGTCACGCAGTTCGGACCCTGCACGGCGGTTTATCGCGAGCCGGCCGACCTGACCAGTGCCCAGGTGTTCTCCGACCCGCCGATCAACGTGGCCCGCGCGCGCAAGGTCGGTGTCGACGTGGTGCTCGACGGCCAGGTGCGCTGGCCGGCGCCCGCCGCGGTGCAGGCCCTGCCCGACGGCGAGATCACGGTGGCGCTACGCCCTCACCATGTGCGTCCCGCCGGTCACGGTGATGGCGTGCCGGTGGCCGGGCCGGTGCTGATCTGCGAGATCAGCGGCTCGGAGAGCGTGGTGCACTTCGGCCTTGCCGGCACCACCTGGGTCTCGCTCGCGCACGGCGTGTTGAGCCGCCCGGTTGGCGAGCAGGCGCATTTCGCGCTCGACGTCGACCGCTGCCTGTACTTCGACGCTGCCGGCCGTCGCCTGGCGGCCTGAGCAGGACGGGACTGCAACTTGGCCCGCATCCGCCTCGAGCAACTGCGCCACAGCTACCACAGTGCGCCGCGCGACGACGTCGACGCCGACTGGGCCCTGCGGGGCCTGGACCTCGAGTGGGCCGACGGCGGCGCCTATGCGCTGCTGGGTCCGTCGGGTTGTGGCAAGACGACGCTGCTGAACCTGATTTCCGGCCTGCTGCGGCCCACCCGGGGACGCGTCCGCTTCGACGAGCGCGACGTGTCGGCGCTCGAGCCGGGCCAGCGCAACATCGCCCAGGTATTCCAGTTTCCGGTCGTCTACGACACCATGAGCGTGTTCGACAACCTGGCGTTTCCACTGCGCAACCGGGGCCTGGACGAGGCCACCGTGAAGGCGCGTGTGACCGAGATCGCCGACATGCTCGATCTGGGCGCCACGCTCGGCAGCCGCGCCAGCGGGCTCACGGCCGACGGCAAGCAGAAGATCTCGCTCGGCCGCGGCCTGGTGCGCAGCGACGTCGCGGCGATCCTGTTCGACGAGCCGCTGACGGTGATCGACCCGCACCTGAAGTGGCGGTTGCGCAGCAAGCTCAAGGAGCTGCACCAGCGGGTCCGGCGCACGATGGTCTACGTGACGCACGACCAGACCGAGGCACTCACCTTCGCCGAGCAGGTGGTCGTGATGGTCGACGGCCAGGTCGTGCAGTCGGGCACGCCGGTGGAGCTGTTCGAGAGGCCCGCGCATACCTTCGTCGGGCACTTCATCGGCTCGCCCGGCATGAACCTGCTGCCCTGCGAGATCGACGGCGCCGGCGTGGCGCGCTTTGCCGGGCATGCGGTGGCCACCGCCTCGCACGACATCGCCGGCGCACGCGGCAGGAAGACCGAGCTCGGCGTGCGGCCCGAGTTCGTGCGCTTCGCACGCGCGGGCATCCCGGTGCGCATCGAGCGGGCCAGCGACATCGGGCGCTTTCGCATCGTCGACACCCGCTGCGGCGAACACCTGATCAAGCTGCTGGTCACCGAGGGCGAGCCGGTACCCGAGGGCGAGGGCTGTCTGGCGTTCGACGCCGCGCGCACGCGTGTCTACGCTGACGGGTGGGCCGTGTCATGAGCACCAAGACCCCGAACCAGAAGGCCTGGTGGCTGGTGCTGCCGGTGGTGCTGCTGGTCGCCTTCAACGCGGTGATCCCGCTGATGGCGGTGGTGAACTACTCGGTGCAGGAGACCTTCGGCAACAACGAGTTCTTCTTCGAGGGCGTGCGCTGGTTCCAGCAGGTGATGCAGAGCGCGCGCTTTCGCGAGGCGCTGCAGCGGCAGATCGGCTTCACCGCCCTCGTGCTCGCCATCCAGGTGCCGCTGGGCGTGGCCATTGCGCTGGCGATGCCGCGCAAGGGGATCGGTGTGTCGATCTGCCTGGTGCTGATGGCGATGCCGCTGCTGATCCCCTACAACGTGGTCGGAGCGATGTGGAACATTTTCGCGTTACCCGATATCGGGCTGATGGGCAAGGGTCTCAACGAGCTCGGCTTCAACTTCAACTACACGCGCCAGCCGGTCGCCGCCTGGGTCACGCTGGTGGCGATGGATGTCTGGCACTGGACTTCGCTGGTCGTGCTGCTGGCTTATGCCGGACTGTCGGCGATCCCCGACGCGTACTACCAGGCGGCGCGCATCGACGGCGCGAGCCGATGGGCGATCTTCCGCCACATCCAGCTGCCCAAGTTGAAGCATGTGCTGCTGATCGCGGTGCTGCTGCGCTTCATGGACAGCTTCATGATCTACACCGAGGCGGTGGTGCTCACCGGCGGTGGCCCGGGCAACGCGACCACGCTGCTGTCGATCGACCTGGTGAAGATCGCGCTCGGCCAGTTCGACCTCGGGCCGGCGGCGGCGATGAGCCTGATCTACTTCCTGATCATCCTCTTGCTGTCCTGGCTGTTCTACACGGTCATGACCAAGGACGAGGGGCACTGACATGCTGAGACTCAAGTGGCTCGTCCCGACGATCTACATCGTCTTCCTGATGCTGCCGATCTACTGGCTGCTGAACATGTCGTTCAAGAACACCAACGAGATCCTCGGCGGCTTCACGCTGTGGCCACGCGACTTCACGCTGGCCAACTACGCGAAGATCCTCACCGACCGCACCTGGTACATGGGCTATGTGAACTCGCTGACCTATGTGCTGATGAACACGGTGATCTCGGTCACCGTGGCGCTGCCGGCGGCCTATGCGTTCTCGCGTTACCGCTTCCTCGGCGACAAGCACCTGTTCTTCTGGCTGCTCACCAATCGCATGGCGCCGCCGGCGGTGTTCGCGCTGCCGTTCTTCCAGCTGTACTCGTCGATCGGGCT
>CALMQI010000423.1 GCA_937871935.1 uncultured Burkholderiales bacterium | reverse complement strand
CATGGCGTTCCATGTACTCGCTCATGTCGAAGCGGATCAGCTCGACGCCGAGGATGTAGGCGAGTTGTTTGGCCACCTCGGTCTTGCCCACGCCCGTCGGGCCACTGAACAGGAACGAGCCGATCGGCTTGTCGGGCTTGCCCAGGCCGGAACGTGCCATCTTGATGGCAGCAGCCAAGGCCTCGATGGCCTGGTCCTGCCCGAACACCACGCTCTTCAGGTCGCGCTCCAGGCTCTTCAGCTTGCCGCGGTCGTCGCTCGACACACTGGCCGGCGGAATGCGCGCGATCTTGGCGACGATCTCCTCGACCTCGGCCTTGGTGATGGTCTTCTTTCGCTTGGCCAGCGGCAGGATGCGCTGTGCGGCACCGGCCTCGTCGATGACGTCGATCGCCTTGTCGGGCAGGTGCCGATCGTTGATGAACTTGGCCGACAGCTCGGCTGCGGCCTGCAACGCACCGAGCGCGTACTTGACGCTGTGGTGGTCCTCGAAACGCGTCTTCAGTCCCTTGAGGATCTCGATCGTCTGCTCAACCGTGGGCTCGACGACATCGATCTTCTGGAAGCGGCGCGACAGCGCAGCGTCCTTCTCGAAGATGCCTCGATACTCGGTGAACGTGGTCGCGCCAATGCACTTCATCGCGCCGGTGGACAAGGCAGGCTTGAGCAGGTTGCTCGCGTCCAGCGTGCCGCCCGACGCCGCGCCGGCGCCGATGAGGGTATGGATCTCGTCGATGAACAGGATCGCCTGCGGCTGGTCCTTCAGCGCCTTCAACACGCCCTTCAGGCGCTGCTCGAAGTCGCCGCGGTACTTGGTGCCGGCCAGCAAAGCGCCCATGTCGAGCGCATACACCGTGCACGGCGCCAGCACTTCGGGCACGTCGTTCTGCGTGATGCGCCAGGCCAGGCCCTCGGCAATGGCGGTCTTGCCGACACCGGCCTCGCCGACCAGCAGCGGGTTGTTCTTGCGCCGGCGGCACAGCACCTGGATCACGCGCTCGACCTCGGCCTCGCGGCCGATCAGCGGGTCGATCTTGCCGTCGCGTGCGAGTTGGTTGAGGTTCTGCGTGAACTGATCGAGGGGGGAACCCTTGCCGTCGGCGGCTTCTTCCTTCTCGCTCTCGGCATTGCTCTCGTTGGACTTGGTCGGCTCCGGCGGATCGGACTTCTTGATGCCGTGCGCGATGTAGTTCACCACGTCCAGGCGCGTGACGCCCTGCTGGTGCAAGTAGTACACGGCGTGCGAGTCCTTCTCGCCGAAGATGGCGACCAGCACGTTGGCGCCGGTGACCTCCTTCTTGCCCGAGCCGGTGGACTGCACATGCATGATGGCGCGCTGGATCACGCGCTGGAAGCCGAGCGTCGGCTGGGTGTCCACCTCTTCGGTGCCACCCACGGTGGGTGTGTTTTCCTTGATGAAGCCGGTGAGGCTTTTGCGCAGGTCCTCGATATTGGCGGCGCACGCGCGCAGCACCTCGGCGGCCGACGGGTTGTCCAGCAGCGCGAGCAGCAGGTGCTCGACGGTGATGAATTCATGCCGCTGCTGGCGCGCCTCGACGAACGCCATGTGCAGACTGACTTCCAGTTCTTGCGCGATCATGCAGCCTCCATAATGCACTGCAGGGGATGGCCGGCACGGCGTGCCGCAGCCAGGACCAGTTCGACCTTGGTGGCCGCGACGTCCTTCGAGTAGACGCCGCAGATACCCCGGCCTTCGTGATGGATCTTCAGCATGATCTGCGTGGCCGTCTCCAGGTCACGCTTGAAGTAGTGCTGCAGCACCATGACCACGAACTCCATCGGTGTGAAGTCGTCGTTGAGCATGACCACCTGGAACATGCGCGGCGGCTTGGTGCGTGCCGTCTGCCGCTCGGCCACGACCGTACCCTGACTGCCATCGCGCCGGGTCACGGCAGGCGCTGGTGGCGTCGGTTTGGACGGGTCGGCAGGCATGAGTCATTCTATCGACTTGGCTTGTCAGTCGTGCTGCAGGCCTATGTTGTGTCCCTGCACACATTGTCAAGACGTGAAAAAGCGGCGTGGCCGATGCCTTCCTCCCTGGGTGCCGGCCGCTCTACCCGACCTACACGCGGCGCCGACGCCGCACGGCCCGCCTTGACAGCCCTGCGGTGGGCCTTGGAGAATTTGTGTGCACCGTCGACCGAGCCCCGTCCGAGAGGCCCGGCGCGGATGCCGAACAAGAAGCTACAAGCTGCAGGGAGGACGATGATGCCGATCGGCACGGTCAAGTGGTTCAACAACGCCAAGGGCTTTGGCTTCATCGAACCAGAAGGCGGCGGGCCCGACGTCTTTGCCCATTTTTCGGCGATCCGGATGGATGGCTATCGCACGCTAGAACAAGGCCGGCGCGTGCGCTACGAGCTGGTCGAAGGCCCCAAGGGGAGCCTGGCCCAGAGCATCGAGCACCTCGATGGCACGACAGCCGAGCCCGGCTGACCTTGCATCCGTAGCAAGGCCCGCGCGAGGCGGGCCTTTCCTCCAACGCGGGCTGCTCGATGCAGCCCGTGCGGCGCCGGCGCCACCGACGCCGGTGCTTCACATGTGATCGATCATCACCTGGCCGAAGCCCGAGCACGACACCTGCGTCGCCCCGTCCATCAGGCGGGCGAAGTCGTAGGTGACCTTCTTGCTCTGGATGGAGCGCTCCATCGAGGCGATCACCAGGTCGGCGGCCTCGAGCCAACCCATGTGGCGCAGCATCATTTCGGCCGACAGGATCTCGGAACCAGGGTTGACGTAGTCCTTGCCGGCGTACTTGGGCGCAGTGCCATGGGTGGCCTCGAAGCAGGCCACCGAGTCGGACATGTTGGCGCCCGGGGCGATGCCGATGCCGCCCACCTGTGCCGCCAGCGCGTCGGAGATGTAGTCGCCGTTCAGGTTGAGCGTGGCGATCACCGAGTACTCGCTGGGCCGCAGCAGGATCTGCTGCAGGAAGGCGTCGGCGATGGAGTCCTTGACGGTGATGTCCCTGCCGGTCTTCGGGTTCTTGAACTTGCACCACGGGCCGCCGTCGATCAACTGGGCGCCGAACTCGCGCTGCGCCAGCGCGTAGGCCCAGTCGCGGAAGCCCCCCTCGGTGAACTTCATGATGTTGCCCTTGTGCACGATCGTCACGTTGGGCTTGTCGTTGTCGATCGCGTACTGGATCGCCTTGCGCACCAGGCGCTCGGTGCCTTCGATCGACACCGGCTTGATGCCGATGCCCGACGTCTCGGGGAAGCGGATCTTCTTGACCCCCATCTCCTCGACCAGGAACTTGATCAGCTTCTTGGCCTTGTCGCTCTTGGCTTCCCACTCGATGCCGGCGTAGATGTCTTCGGAGTTCTCGCGGAAGATCACCATGTTGATCTTCTCGGGTTCCTTCACCGGCGAGGGCACGCCCTTGAAGTACTGCACCGGGCGCAGGCAGACGTAAAGGTCGAGTTCCTGGCGCAGCGCCACGTTGAGCGAGCGGATGCCGCCGCCGACCGGTGTCGTGAGCGGGCCCTTGATCGAGACCACGTACTCGCGCAGGATCTTCAGCGATTCCTCGGGCAGCCACACGTCGGGGCCGTAGATCCTGGTCGACTTCTCGCCGGCGTAGATCTCCATCCAGTGGATCTTGCGCTTGCCGCCGTAGGCCTTGGCAACCGCGGCATCGACCACCTTGATCATCACCGGCGTGATGTCGAAGCCGGTGCCGTCACCCTCGATGTAGGGAATGATCGGATTGGCCGGGACGTTCAACGAGTAGTCGGCGTTGACGGTGATCTTCTGGCCGCCCGAAGGCACCTTGACGTGCTGGTACATGTGGGTTCGCTCCGCGCGTTCTCTTGTGAAGGGCTTTCCCGGACGGATTCCAGGGGTGGCAAATTCTAAGTCACGCCTGCTGATGCAGGACTGACGGCGCGGCGTTGATTCACGCAAAACACCATGCCGCGAATCGCTCCCACAGGCCGTGGCTCAAGGCCCAGCCCGAGGCCGCCGCAAGCAGCGCACCGGACACGCGTGTCATCGTGCGCCGCGCCGCATCGCCCTCGCCGCGCAGACGCGACACCGAGCGCAGCAGCCAGGGGCCGGCCAGCAGGCCGAGCGATGACACCAATGCAAATGCAGCCATCGCCGCCGCACCGGCGGCCGCCGAGTTGGCGAGCGCCGCGACAACCAGCGCCGACTGCAGCAGCCCGCACGGCCAGGCCACCCAGGCCAGGCCGGCGAGGCCGGCGCGCGTGCTCTGCCGAGCCGGCGACCAATGCACGACCTGGGCCCCGCCCGCAGCACCGCGAGCACGACCGAGCACGGCCAGCTCCGACACCCAGCGCGGCTGCGCCCCGCGCCACAGCAGCCACAAGCCGAGGCCGAACGCCGCCAGATGCACCATGATCCACAACGGCTTGATCGCCGGCGTCCACTGGCCGACCCGGCCGAGGGTGGACACGCTGGCCGCCGCCACCGCACCGGCCGCCGCGTAGCTGACCAACCGCCCGACCTGGAACGCGGCCGTGCTCCAGGCACCGGCAGCGCCACCCACCGCCACGCAGGCCGCGCCGCACATCGCGGTGCAATGCGCCATGCCGGCCAGGCCGAGCAGCGCCGCGCTGAAGACGAGCGCGAGATCCACGGCGCTAGACCATGCGCGAATAGGCGCGCCGCGACTGGTCGCGGCGCAGATGCGCGTCGAACACCGACGACACCGAACGCACGAAGTACCAACCGAGCGGCGTGACCTGCACCGCACGTGGCTCGATGCGCACCCAATCCATCTCGACCAGGGCGGCCAGTTCGGCCAGCTCGGTGGCGAACGTTGCCGCAAAGTCAATGCCGAACCTGCTTTCGATCGCGTCGAACTCGACCCGGCCCTGGCACATCAGCGCCATGATCACCTCGCGGCGCAGGCGGTCATCGTCGTCCAGGCTGTAGCCGCGCTGGGTCGCAAAGCGCCCGGCCTCGATGGCCGCGTAGTATTCGTCGAGCGTCTTCGCGTTCTGGCCGAACGTCGGTCCGACCTTGGCGATCGCCGACACGCCCAGGCCCAGCAGGTCACAGTCGGGGCGCGTGGTGTAGCCCTGGAAGTTGCGGTGCAGCCGGCCCTCGCGCTTGGCCACGGCCAGCGAGTCGTCGTGCAGCGCGAAATGATCCATGCCGACATAGTCGTAGCCCTGCGCGGTGAAGCGGTCGATCGCCGTGGCCAGCATGGTGACGCGCTCCTGCGGCATTGGCAGGTCGGCCTCGTGGATACGGCGCTGGGGCTTGAAGCGCTGCGGCAGATGGGCGTAGGCGTACAGCGCGATGCGATCGGGCCGCAGGTCGACCACCTGTGCCACCGTGCGCGCGAACGATTCGCCGGTCTGCCTGGGCAGGCCGTAGATGAGGTCGACGTTGATCGACTGATAACCGAGCTCGCGGGCTGAAACCATCAGCTGACGCACCTGCGACTCAGGTTGGATGCGGTGCACGGCCTGCTGCACCTGGGCATCGAAATCCTGCACACCGAAGCTGATGCGGTTGAAGCCGAGCGTGCGCAGCGTCTTCAGCCGTGCGGTCGTGACGGTGCGCGGGTCGACTTCGATCGACGCCTCGATGTCCTCGGTGCGCCCGAACGCGCCGTCGAGTGCGTCGACCAGGCGCCGCAGCTCGGTGTCGGACAAGAAGGTCGGCGTGCCGCCGCCGAAATGCAGCTGCGACATCGCGCGGCGCCCGCCGAGCGTGGCCACGTGCAGATCGATTTCGCGCAACAGGTTGTCGAGGTAGCGCTCGGCCCGGTCATGATGGCGGGTGACGACCTTGTTGCAGGCGCAGTAGTAGCACAGCGACTCGCAGAACGGGATGTGCGCATAGACCGACAAGGGTCGGTCGCCGCCGGCCGCGACCCGGCCGAGCGCGGCCGCGTAGTCGGCGTCGGCAAATCCGGTGTGGAAGCGATCGGCCGTCGGATAAGACGTGTAGCGTGGGCCCGGCGTGTCGAGCCGGCGGAGCATGGCCTCGGAGAGCCGGGGCGCGGATTCGACGGCGGGACTGTTCATGAGACCGGACTGTCCACGCACCGCGCCGGCGGCGGCTTGACTTCCGTCAATCACGGACCGGGTGGCTGACTGCGCTGCCCTGTCCGAGCCACACCGCGATGGCGGCGGCGACGGCGATGATGGACCAGAACAGCAGAAAGGCCACTGTGTACACGGCGTTGGCCGGCCAGTCGGCCGAATCGAAGCCCCAGCCGTGCAACTGGTTGGGGTCGACTACGGCGAACACCAGCATCTCGAGCACACCGGCCATCAGGAACGCGGGCCACAGCACGGTCATGACCCGCGTCTTGAAGTCCGGTCCCGGCAGCGCTTGCTCCATGGCCAGATGCGCCTGCACTAGCGCTGCGTCGGCGCGGCCACGGCAGCGCCCTGGTTGCGGGCCTGCAGCGCCGGCAGTTCGGACGACTGCACGCTGACCGGTGCCGACGTTTGCCCGGTCACCACCGGGTCGGCGCCCTTGAAGGCGATGACCGCGGTGGTGATGCCTGCGACGACCACCGCGGCCGGGCCGCCAACGACCAGCCAGACCATCGGCACACGCCACCACACGGCGGCAGCGTCGCTGCGCTGAAGGGCTCGAGACGGTTGGGACATAGCGGACTCCGGTGAGGGTTAGCGGGGGACCACGAAGGTCGACTTCTCGTTCAGCGCAGCGCCCCATCCGCTGGCGCTGCGATCGTCGCGCAACTCGATGCGAAACGCCATCGGGTGCGCGCCCGGGCCGGCCTGGCGCGCCGCCTGCGGCTCCATGCGCACCGCCACCGTCACCCAGCGCGCCTCGGCCGCGCCGAGCGTGACATCGATCGGCTGCGCCAGCGACAGGCCCGGCAGGCCGGACACCCCGACGCGATAACGCTGGCCTTGTTCGGCCGCATTCATGATCTGCAGGCGGTACAGGTTCTCGATGCGTCCCTCGTCCACCAGACGAGCCAGCGAGGCGCGGTCGCGCACCACATCCACGCGGAAGGAACTGCGTGTGGCCATGCTGACCAGCAGCGCGATCGTCACCGCCACAAGGATCGCCGCATAGACCAGCACGCGCGGGCGCAGCGCGTGGCGCACGATGTCCTTGCCGGTGTAGTGCTCGCGCAGCGCGTTCTGCGTTGCGTAGCGCACCAGGCCGCGCGGATAGTTCATCTTGTCCATCACGTCGTCGCAGACGTCGACGCAGGCGGCGCAGCCGATGCACTCGTACTGCAGCCCCTTGCGGATGTCGATGCCCGTCGGGCAGACCTGTACACACAGACCGCAATCGATGCAGTCGCCCAATCCGCGCTCGCGCGGCGGGATCGTGCTCTTGCGCGGCCGCGAGCCGCGCGGCTCGCCGCGCTCGGTGTCGTAGCCGATGACCAGCGTGTCGCGGTCGAACATCGCGCTCTGGAAGCGCGCATAGGGGCACATGTACTTGCACACCTGCTCGCGCATGAAGCCGGCGTTGCCGTAGGTGGCAAAGGCGTAGAAGTTGACCCAGAACCACTCCCACGGGCCGAAGCCGAGCGTGAACGCCTCGGCCCACAGCGTGCGGATCGGCGTGAAGTAGCCGACGAAGGTGAATCCGGTGTACAGCGCCAGCACGATCCACGCGGTCTGCTTGGCCGCCTTGCGCCCGAACTTCTTGAGGCTCCAGGGCGACTGGTCGAGCTTCATGCGGGCCAGGCGGTCGCCCTCGATGCGCCGCTCGATCCACATGAAGATCTCGGTGTAGACCGTCTGCGGGCAGGCATAGCCGCACCACAAGCGACCGGCCACCGCGGTGAACAGGAACAGGCTCAGCGCCGAGATGACCAGCAGCCCCGTCAGGAAGATGAAGTCCTGCGGATACAGCACCGAGCCGAAGATGTAGAAGCGCCGCGACACCAGATCGAACAGCAGCGCCTGGCGACCGTTCCACTGCAGCCAGGGCAGGCCATAGAAGACGATCTGCGTGGCCCAGACCAGCGCCCAGCGCCAGTTCACGAAGCGCCCGGTCACCGAGCGTGGGTAGATCTTGCTGTGCTTCTGGTACAGCGAGATGACCGCCGTCGCCGCGTCGTCGGATGTTGACGCGGTCTCGGCGGTCGCCTGCTTGCCGCCGGAGGCGGCCAGCGCCTGTGCGGCGGGTTCGGACATGGCGATTCGGCGTCGCCTACTGCTTGGGCGCAGCACCGGCGCCGTTGGACTTGCCCCAGACATAGGCCGCCAGCACCTGCAGCTGCTCGGGCGACAGCCGCTTCTCGTGCGCCGGCATCACGTTGGTCTTGCCGTTGACGATCTGCGCGACGATGGCCTCCTCGCCCCAGCCGTGCAACCACACCTTGTCGGTGAGGTTCGGCGCGCCGAGGGCGGGGTTGCCCTTGCCGTCGGGCCCGTGGCAGGCCGCGCAGGCGCCGAACTTGGCCTTGCCCTGCTCGGCGGCCACGTTGTTGTGCGGGCTGCCCGACAGGCTCAGCACGTATTGGGCCACGTTCTTCAGGTCATCGGCGCCGCCTACCGCCGCGGCCATCGGCGGCATCATGCCGGTGCGCCCTTTGCCGATCGACTGCGCAATCGCTTCGGGCGTGCCGCCCCACAGCCAGTCGTTGTCGGTCAGGTTGGGAAAGCCCTTGCTGCCGCGTGCGTCCGAGCCGTGGCAGCCGGAGCAGTTGTTGAGGAACAAGCGCTCGCCGATGCCCATGGCCTGCGTGTCCTTGGCCATGTCGGCCGCCGACATCGAAGCGTACCTGGCGTACACCGGCGCCATCGCCGCGCGAGCGGCCTTGTCCTCAGCCTCGAGCTGGCCCGTGCTGCTCCAGTTGAGCGAGCCGACCATCGAGCCGAGCCCCGGGTAGAGCATCAGATAGGCACCGGCAAACAACACCGTGATGATGAACAGGCCCATCCACCAGCGCGGCAACGGGTTGTTCAGCTCGCGCAGGTCTTCGTCCCACACATGGCCCGTGGTCGGGTCGTTGGGGATGATCTTGCGCTTGCTGGCGAAGGCCAGCAGCGCCAGGCAGGCGACCAGCGACAACACGGTCGCGGCTGCCACGAATACCGACCAGCCATTGCTGACAAAGTCGCTCATGTTCCCTCCTTGACGGGATGGCCGTTGTCGCGCGCTTCTTCTTCGGCGAACGGCAGTTGTGCGGCGGCGCTGAACGACTGGCGGCGGCTGTCGAGCGTCTATCGTCCGAGGATCAAGGACGACGAGGGACTGCGCGCCCTGGTGCAGAACAGCCTGTTCGAACGCCTGATCCGTGAATCCGCCGCGCGCCCCGCGCTCGAACGCCGCCCCGAAGTCGCCGCCGTGATCGCCGACCGCATCGAGTACCACGCGGTGTCGGCACTCCTGCAGCGCGAAGTTGTCGGGCGCATCCGCACGGATTCGCTCACCGTGCTGGCTCACTACCGTGCGCATCGCTCCGAGTTCGACCGGCCGGCGTACGCGCGAATCGTACTGCTCCACTTGGATCGCGAGACGGCCGCCGACAGCATGGCGAAGCGCTTCACCGTGCCGGGCGAGGCCGAATCCCTTGCCGTGCGCGCCGAGCGCGGCGGCGTGCAATATGTGCTGAATGTCACCGCGCAGTCCGACAGTGCGCTCTATGCGCGTGTCGTCCGCACCGGCGTCGGCGGCGTCTCGGGCCCCGAACGTGGGGATGCCGGCTGGCGGGGGTTCAAGGTCCTGTCACTCGAGCCGCGCGCGGCGCGAACGTTCCAAGACGCCCGGGCCGAAGCTGAGGGTTCCTGGTACGAGTCCGAGAGCGAACGCCGTGTGCGCGGGTTGATCGACGGGCTCAAGGCTCAGGCGAAGCTGCACCGCAATGAACCCGCTTTGCGCGCCCTTGTCTTGCGGCAGACGGTGGCGCGCCCGTAGAATTGGACCCGCTCCGCCCTGTCGCCCCGCTGGAGGAATCCCGAACATGTCCCGCTCTCTGTCGTGGCCCGTGCTGCTGCTGTGTGCTTCGCTCGCCACCGCCGCTCACGGCGCCACACCGAGACTCGTGGTCGGCCCCGACACGCTGCGCGCCGATGGCTCCGGCACCTGGAACACCGAGATCCAGGTGTTCAACGAGGACGGCAAGATCGGGCTCTACCCGGACAGCCTGTCGCTTCGGTTCACCAGCGACGACCCCGATCGCGGGGAGCACCTGCACGCCGGTACGCTGTCACTCACCACGTTCGTCAAGCTCATGCCGCCGGTCGGCGCGGGCGAGGTGGGTGGAGTCACCTGGAGCGCACCCGCGGACTTCGATCATGGCCGGCTGGTGTTCCATTTGTCGGCTCATGACGCCGAGCACCATGCGTACGAGCTCGAGAGCACGGTCGTGGTGGCGGGCAGCGAGTTCAGCGATGCGCATCCGCCGATCGTGGTACAAGCACGCGGTCAGCGAACCGACATGGTCGTGCTCGAAGCCGACTCCAGCCGTCGTCCAGCGCCCACGATCCTGTTCGTGCCGCCGCAGGGCATCGCGGCGCGCCGGCTTTGCCTCGCGGAACTCACGGCCGGGGCCGGGATCAAACACATCCTCGGCAGCCGGCAATCTTGCGCGGTAAACACGGACAAGAGCCGCGGCAATTTCTTCCGGCGAACGCATGGCCAGAACGGCGCGGGCCATTTCCAGGTCTTCTTCGCTGCTGATTTCGGTAAGCAACGGGTCGTGCAGCATGCGCTGCTGGTCGAGCTTGCGGATATCCTCGGCGAGCGGCGGTCCGCTCCACACGGGGTTCACTTTTGCCGCTGCCAGCATCTGCTCGGCTTTTCGGCGGCGTGACAGGGGCACGAGCACGACACTCACGCCCTTCTTGCCTGCGCGCCCGGTGCGGCCGCTGCGGTGCTGCAGGATTTCCGCGTCATTGGGTAAATCCGCGTGAATGACGAGACCGAGGTTCGGCAGGTCAATGCCGCGGGCCGCCACGTCGGTTGCCACGCAGACGCGGGCCCTGCCATCGCGCAGCGCTTGCAGGGCGTGATTGCGTTCGCCCTGGCTCAATTCGCCGGAGAGATAGACGGCGGCAAACCCGCGCTCGAGAAGGGTTGCGTGCAGATGGCGCACATGATCGCGGGTATTGCAGAACACGATGGTGCTTTGGGCTTCGACGAAACGCAGCACATTGACCACCGCGTGCTCAACCTCGTTGGGGGCCACGCGCATGGCGCGGTATTCGATGTCGGCATGGGCGCGTTCGCCGCCCGAAGCCTCGATGCGCAAGGCATTGCGCTGATAGCGCTTGGCGAGGTTCGCAATGATTTTTGGCATGGTGGC
>CALMQI010000422.1 GCA_937871935.1 uncultured Burkholderiales bacterium | reverse complement strand
CTGCTCCTGCTGGCGGTTGGACAGCTTGTGCTGGTCGGTGTGCTGCGTCGCGTTGCCGGCATGGCCGTGCACGCCGCGTCCCTGCTCGATCCACGACCACAGCTTGAGGTAGCCCATGAACTCCGACTTCTCGTCGTCGAACTTCCTGTGCTTCTCGTCGGCCGCCTGTTGCGCCTCGAGCGGCCGGTCGCGCACATCCTGCACGCTCAGCGCCGACGCGATCACCATCACCTCGGCCAGCGCCTGGCGGTCGCGCGCCTCGAGGATCATGCGACCGACGCGCGGGTCGAGCGGCAGCCGCGCGAGTTGCTGGCCGATCGGGGTCAACTCGTTGGTATCGTCCACCGCGTTGAGTTCGCCGAGCAATGCGTAGCCGTCGGCAATGGCCTTGCGCGGCGGCGGCTCGAGGAACGGGAATGCCTCGACCGCGCCGAGGTGCAGCGACTTCATGCGCAGGATCACGCCGGCCAGCGACGAGCGCAGGATTTCCGGATCGGTGAAACGCGGCCGCTCGGCGAAGCCTATCTCGTCGTAGAGCCGGATGCACACGCCGTCCGCCACGCGGCCGCAGCGCCCGGCACGTTGGTTGGCCGCCGCCTGCGAGATCGGCTCGACCTGCAACTGCTCGACCTTGTGCCGGTAGCTGTAGCGCTTGACGCGGGCCAGGCCCGTATCGATGACGTAGCGGATGCCCGGCACGGTGAGCGAGGTCTCGGCCACGTTGGTCGCAAGCACCAGGCGCCGGCCGTTGCCGGACTCGAACACGCGGTCCTGCTCGGCCTGCGACAGCCGCGCGAACAGCGGCAGGATCTCCGGCACGGGCCCGCCGCGCAGGTGGCTCGCCAGATGCTTGCGCAGATGGTCGGCCGCCTCGCGGATCTCGCGTTCGCCGGGCAGGAAGACGAGGATGTCGCCTTGCGCCGAGCCTCGCCACAGCTCGTCCACCGCGTCGGCGATGGCGTCGTGGAGATCCCGATCCCTGGACTCTTCGAACGGCCGCCAGCGCACCTCCACTGGGTACAGGCGCCCCGACACCGTGATGACCGGCGCCGGCCCTTGCGCGGATGCGAAGTGCTGCGCGAAGCGCTCAGCGTCGATGGTGGCCGACGTGACCACGATCTTCAAGTCGGGTCGGCGCGGCAGCAGCTGGCGCAGGTAGCCGAGCAGGAAGTCGATGTTCAGACTGCGCTCGTGCGCCTCGTCGATGATCAGCGTGTCGTAGGCGCGCAGCGCGGGGTCGGTCTGCGTCTCGGCGAGCAGGATGCCGTCGGTCATCAGCTTGACCGAGGCGCCGCGCTGCAGCCGGTCCTGGAAGCGCACCTTGTAGCCGATCACCTCGCCGAGCGGCGAGCGCAGCTCTTCGGCGATGCGCTTGGCCACACTGGAGGCGGCGATGCGCCGCGGCTGGGTGTGGCCGATCAGCCCTTGGCCGCCGGCACCGAGCCCGCGGCCGAGCTCGAGCGCGATCTTCGGCAGCTGCGTGGTCTTGCCCGAGCCCGTTTCGCCGCAGACGATGACCACCTGGTGCGCCTGCAGCGCGCGCGTGATCTCGTCGCGCCGTGCACTGACGGGCAGCGACTCGGGATAGGTGATCGGCGGGATCGGCGCGGCCGTGGCAACGGCCGACGGCGTGCGGGCAGGTCGGTTCACGAGGCGGGCATGATACGAGCCGCGATCGGGGGCGACCGAGCGTGCGGCACAATCACGCCGCCACGTGAACCGCCTCGATGAGCCTCGTCTTCCCCCATACCTTCGTTCCCTGGTTTCGCTCGGTCGCGCCGTACATCCACGCCTACCACGGCAAGACCTTCGTGGTGGCGGTGCCCGGTGAGCTGATCGCGTCCGGCAAGCTGCATGTCTTCGTGCAGGACCTCGCGATCCTGCATGCGATGGGCATCAAGCTGGTGCTGGTGCACGGATTCCGTCCCCAGGTGAACGAACAGCTGGCGGCCAAGGGCCACACCTCCCGCTTCGCGCGCGGGATCCGCATCACCGATTCGGTGGCGCTCGACTGCGCGCAGGAGGCCGCGGGCCAGCTGCGCTTCGAGATCGAGGCCGCGTTCTCGCAGGGCCTGCCGAATACGCCGATGGCCAATGCCGCGGTGCGCGTGGTGTCGGGCAACTTTCTCACCGCGCGTCCGGTCGGCATCGTCGACGGTATCGATTTCATGCACAGCGGCGTCGTGCGCCGGGTCGACGCCGCCGGGGTGCGCCGCGCCATCGACGGTGGTGCGCTGGTGCTGCTGTCGCCGTTCGGTTTCTCGCCCACCGGCGAGGCGTTCAACCTGTCGATGGAAGATGTCGCCACCTCCACGGCAGTGGCGCTGCAGGCCGACAAGCTGCTGTTCGTGACCGAGGTCGCCGGCGTGCATGAGAAGCACGACGACCCCGAGACGCCGATCGACACCGAGCTGGCGCTGGCCGAGGCAAGACGCCTGCTGGCGGCGCTGCCCGAGCCGGCACGACCCACCGACACGGCGTTCTACCTGCAACACTGCGTCAAGGCCTGCGAGGGCGGCGTGGAACGCTCGCACATCCTGCCGTTCGCGGTGGACGGCGCGATCCTGCAGGAGATCTTCACGCACGACGGCATCGGCACGATGGTGGTCGACGAAAAGCTCGAGAGCCTGCACGAAGCGACCGCCGACGATGTGGGCGGCATCCTTGCGCTGATCGAACCGTTCGAACGCGACGGCACGTTGGTCAAGCGCGGCCGCACCGAAATCGAGCGCGACGTCGGCAACTACACGGTGATCGAGCACGACGGCGTGATCTTCGGTTGCGCCGCGCTGTATCCGTATCCCGAATCGCGCACCGGCGAGATGGCCGCACTGACCGTGTCGCCTCAGGTGCAGAGCCAGGGCGACGGTGAGCGACTGCTCAAACGCATCGAGCAACGCGCCCGGGCCATGGGGTTGGAGAGCATCTTCGTGCTGACGACCCGCACGATGCACTGGTTCGTCAAGCGCGGCTTCGTGCAGGTCGATGCAGATTGGCTGCCCGAAGCCCGCAAGCGCAAGTACAACTGGGACCGCCGTTCGCAGGTGTTCGTCAAGAAGCTCACCTGACGCGGCCGATCGCGACGACCCTTTTCCTGGAGCACGACATGGCACGCACGATCCAATGCGCTTACCTGAAGCGCGAAGCCGAGGGCCTCGACTACCTCACATATCCCGGCGAACTGGGCAAGCGCATCTACGACAACGTGAGCAAGGAAGCCTGGGCGCTGTGGCTCAAGCACCAGACCATGCTGGTCAACGAGAACCGGCTGAACCTGGCCGATCAACGCGCCCGCCAGTACCTGGCGCGGCAGATGGAGCAGTTCCTGTTCGGCGGCACTGCCGATCAGCCCACGGGGTATGTACCGCCGGCTAACTGAATTCTCGTGCAGTGGCCAGCCCTCGGCGGTCGCCTCGGCCTCCGCCTTGCTGATGCCTTCTTGACGTTTCGCAAATACGAATTGTTCGTGTTTAGTGTTAGACTCCGGTGCAACTTGCCGGAGCCAACAGCATGAAACCGATTCGTCATGGCGTCGCCACCCTCGCGCTCCTGGTGTCCGCCGCTGCACACGCACAGGCCAACGCCCCGGTGTTGAACATCTACTCGGCCCGCCACTACCAGACCGACGAGGCGCTGTACCAGAACTTCACAAGGGCGACCGGTGTTCGCGTGAAGCGCGTCGATGCCGACGACGCCGGCATCCTGGCGCGACTGCGGGCCGAGGGGTCGGCCAGCCCGGCCGACGTGATCCTGCTGGTCGACGCGGCGCGCCTGTGGCGCGCCGAAGTGGACGGACTGTTCCAGCCCCTGAAGAGCCCTGTGCTCGAACGCCGCATTCCGGCACAGCTGCGCAGCAAGGACGACGGCGCCGGATCGCAATGGTTCGGCTTCTCGACACGAGCCCGCGTCGTGGTCTACGACAAGGCCAAGGTGTCACCGGCCGATGTCGACAGCTACGAGAAGCTCGCCGATCCGGTCAACAAAGGACGCCTGTGCACCCGCTCGGGCTCGCACCCGTACAACCTGTCCCTGTTCGGCGCGGTGACGGAGCACCTCGGACCGCAGCGCGCCGAGGCTTGGCTGCAGGGCTTGGTGAGCAACATGGCCCGCCCGCCCAAGGGGGGCGATACTGATCAGATTCGCGCCGTCGCCTCGGGCGAGTGCGCCGTCGCAGTGACCAACAGCTATTACTTGGCCCGGCTGATGCGCTCGGAGGCGCCCGCGGACCGCCATGTGGTCGAGCGCATCGGCGTGATGTTCCCGAACCAGGCGACCTGGGGCACCCATATCAATATTGCCGGTGGCGCGATCGCCCGCCACGCCAAGAATGTGAGCGCGGCCAAGCAGTTTCTCGAGTATTTGGCGAGCGACGAGGCGCAGGGGCACTTCGCCAATGGCAACAACGAATGGCCAGCGGTCACCGGGCTGGCGCCGCCCAACCCGGCGTTGCAGAAGCTGGGACCATTCAAGTCCGAGACGATTCCGGTATCCGTGATCGGCATGAACCAGGTCAAGGTGCAGCAGATGCTCGATCGCGTTGGATATCGATAAAACCTCCTCTGGTGATATGTAGCGGGAAACCTTATATTGGCCCGCGCAGATAACCAGATGAGGATTCGATGTCCAGCTTGCCCGAATTGATGGCCCAGAAGGAGGCCCTCGAGAAACGTATTGCCGAGGCCCGCCGAACTGAACGCGCCGAGGCGATTCGGCAGGTCAAGACGTTGATGGATCAATACGGCCTCACGGCGGCCGATCTGAATGCCAAGGCCGGCGCCGGCCGCACGCGCAAGGGCAGCAAGGTGCCGGCCAAGTACCGCGATCCGACCAGCGGCGACTCGTGGAGCGGCCGCGGTCTGCAGCCCAAGTGGCTGAAAGCCGCTCTCGCCAACGGTCGCAAGTTGAGCGACTTTGCCGTCCGATGACATAGCCACCGAGCCGGCCGAGCCGCGGACCGACACAGGCCGCGGCCATCGGACGGCCCGCGCGTCCTCGCGCCGCGAGTGGCTGCTGCGCGCGCTCGTGCTCGCCCTCGTCACCGCGCTGGCCGGCTGGCTCGGCCAGGCGCTCGGCGATCCGGGCGACCTGGTGTCCCCGTTTGCGCCGGCGACCGGCGTAGCGCTGGCGGTGCTGGTGCGCTTTGGACCGACCTTCGCGCCCGCACTCTGGCTCGGTCAATTTGCGGCACTGCTCGCCGCCGGCGCCGGCTGGCCGCTGGCCTTGGCATTGACTACCGGGGGCCTGCTGAGCCTGCTGCTGTCGGCGTTCTGGCTGGCACGCAGCGACTTCGGGCCTCGGCTGCAGCAGCCCCGCGATATCTGGCTTTTCACCGGTGCCGTGCTGTGTGGCGGCCTCGTGCTGAGCGCGGCCAATGCGGCGGTATGGCTGATGCTTTCGGGTCGCGTCGCCCTGGCTGAGCTGACCGAGGTCTGGTTGTCATGGTGGGTCGGCGAGGCGCTCGGCGTGCTACTGATCGGCGTCGGGCTGCTGGTCTACAACCGGGTGGCATGGCGGGCGGCCTGGCAGCCGCAGCAGGGTCTTGGCAACGCCGCCTTGCTGCTGGCGGGCATCTTGTCGGCGGCTGTGGGCGCGGCGGCCCTGGCCTCGGGCCGGCCGACCCTGCTGCCCGTGATGCTGCTGCCTCTGGTGGCGCTGGTGTGGATCGTGCTGCGCGCGGGGGTGTCTCTCGGTGCCGGCTTTGTCGGCGCGATGTCGCTGCTGCTCGCCCTTGCCTGGTCGTCTTCGTGGCCGCCCCTGCACACGTTGGCGTCGACCACAGGAACGGCGCCCTTGTGGGGCTTTCTGCTTGTCGCACAGGCGCTGGTGCTGGTCGTGCATCTGCTCGGCGGGCGGGCGCGCGCCGCCGCGCAGCGTGCCGAGCTCGCGTTGGCCGTCGCCGATCTCGGCGTCGCCGAGTGGAATGCCAGCGGCGGCGCCGGCTTCACGTCGGCCCGCTGGCGACAGCTGCACGGCGACGCCGGTGGCGCGCGCACGGCAACCTTGCGCGGTTGGCTCGACCAGGTGCACGAGGATGACAGGCGCGAGTTGCGCACTGCGTTGGATCAGCTCGATCGGCCCGGCCAAGACAACCTGTGGCGCCAGGTGCGCGTGCGCGTCGGCGAGGCCTGGCCCTGGTACGAGCTGCGCGTGAGCGTGGCCGAGCGCTCCGCGCAGGGCGTGCCGACGCGGCTGGTCGCCACCATCAACGACGTGCAGGAGCGGCGCAGCGCCCAGGACCGGGAGCGCCTGTCGAGCAGCCTGTTCCAGAACCTGCACGAAGGCCTGGTGATCGTCGACGACGAACTGCGCATCCTCGACGTCAACCCGACCTACAGCCGCATCACCGGCATCGCGCGCGAAGAGTTGCTCGGCACGGTGCCGAGCCTGCTCAGCTCGTCGTCGACAGATGCCATGACGCGACAGCAGCAAAACGCCATCTGGGCTGGCTTGCGTAGCCAAGGGCATTGGAGCGGCGAGGTCGTCGAACGCAAGCGCAACGGCGACCCCTGCGCGCTGCACGTCAGCGTGTTCACGGTCCACGATCCCGAGGGTGCCGTGCGCTACCGCGTGATGATGATCTCCGACATCACCGAGCAACGCCTGCAGCGCGAGCGGTTGGAACGCCAGGCGCACTTCGACGAGCTGACGCGCCTGCCCAATCGGGCGCGGTTGACGCAGCTGCTGTCGGACGCCATGGCATCGAGCGACCGCGAGGGCTATCTGCTCACGGTGTGCTACATCGATCTGGATCACTTCAAGGCTGTCAACGAGCAGTACGGCCGCGGCGCCGGCGACCGGCTGTTGATGGAGCTGGCCGGCCGCCTGCGTGCCGCCTTGCGCGCGCACGCATCGTGGTCGGACATCGCAGCCCGCCTGGGCGGCGACGAGTTCGTGCTGCTGCTGCGTGCCGACACCGTGGAGGAAGCCCGCCTCGCCGTGGAGCGCGTGCTGCGCGTCATCGCAAGCCCCTATGTGCTCGACAACACGCTGGAGCCCGCGGCGGTCTCGGCCAGCGTGGGCGCCACCGTATACCCGATCGATCGCAGCGACGCCGACACGCTGCTGCGCCATGCCGATCACGCGATGTACGGGGCCAAGCAGGCCGGGCGCAACGGCTATCTGTTCTTCGACCCGGAGCACAACCGTCGAGCCGAAGAGCGTGTGCTTGCGCTCGGGCGCGTGCAGGAAGCCATCGACAACAACGAACTGTGCCTGCACTACCAACCCAAGGTGGACCTGCGCCGCGGGATCGTGCTCGGGTTCGAAGCGTTGCTGCGCTGGAACCACCCGGAGCATGGATTGATTCCACCCGCGCACTTCCTGCCGCTGATCGAGCACACGGGGCTGTCTGCGCGGGTCGGCGACTGGGTCATGTCACAAGCGCTCGAGCAACTCGAGCAGTGGCAGGCGCAGGGGCTGGACTTCTCGGTCAGCGTCAACGTGTCGGCGCGCCACCTGCAGGAACCCGACTTCGTGCAGCGCCTGGCCGAGCTGCTGGCGCGCCACGCACGTCCGCTGGGCACACGGCTCGAGTTGGAGGTGCTCGAAACCGCGGCGCTGGCCGACGTGGCCTACACATCGACGCTGCTCGAGCAGTGCACGGCGCTCGGCGTGCGCTGTGCGCTCGATGACTTCGGCACGGGCTACTCGACCCTCACCTACTTGAAGCGGCTGCCGGTGCAGGTGCTCAAGATCGACCGATCGTTCGTCCACAACATGTTGTCCGACGCGCAGGACCGCGCCATCGTCGAGGGCGTCATCAGCCTGGCGCGCACCTTCTCTTGCACGGCGGTGGCCGAAGGCGTGGAGACACCGGCGCAGGCTCGCATGCTGCTCGACATGGGCTGCGACATCGGCCAGGGTTCGGGCATTGCTTCGCCGATGCCTGCCGCCGACGTGGTGCGTTGGGTGCGACAGTGGAAGGGGTTGTTCGCGATCGCGCCGGCTGCGGTCGTCCCCACGATCGGCGGACGAGCCTAGACTGAAGCTGCCACGCCTCATCGGTCGACGCTTCTGCTTAGTCTCCGTGCGAGCAAACACGTTAGAAGACCAGCTTCCGTGCATGGAATGCCTCTGCAAATCGGCCTGGGGCCCGGCACTCGAGTCCCCGCAGACGCATCAGCCCTCTGAAGACGTCTTTGTCGAACCATTCTTTGGAGCGCTGACTGGCGAAGTGACGCATCAGGTGCGCAATCTTGGCCTCGGCATCGACTTCGGAAATCTGAATGTAGAGGTTGGGATGACCCAGATCGCCTTCGAACTTCGGTATCTCGTACTCCAGGATGACTTGATTGCGCCAGGTCTGCCAAGTCAGTTCAGCCACTAGGCGATGATCCTGATGGCGGTCCGAGAGTGAATGGCTAAAGATCAAATCAGGACGGAAAGTCGAACCGAGATCGGCAAAGTAGTCTTTCAGCTCAGCACGAGCGGCCGGGAACCGACCATCTCGAAAGGCAAGGACGCGCAGATCGAGGCTCGCTCTGCCAGACAGCCACGCATCAGCACTCAAACGGGCCTCCTGCATGCGAGTCTCGTTGTCTGCGCCTAGCACGACCCAACAGACAGACAAGTCGGGCACCTGGCGGATCAGAGTCAGCAATCCAGCCGCACAACCGATCTCAATATCATCGCTATGCGCTCCCAGGCACAAGACCTTCATTGATTGAGAAAGACCCTTCAGCTGCAGTGATCGCATGACTTGACGCTACTTTCGTTTCCACACCATCCACGGGCAGTCTCCCCGGCTCTCCATGCGGTCGAATGTGATCTTGTCCTTGAAGGTATCCATGGCCTGCCAAAAGCCGCGATGGCGATACACCGCAAGGCGGCGGCGCTCGATCATCCGCTGAAACGGCTGCTCGACTAGTTCGTCGCCATCGGCGATGTACTCGAACACCTCTTGCCGCAGACAGAAGAACCCTCCGTTGATCCACAAGCTGGCATCACCCACACGTCCAAATGACGTCACAAGCCCGTTGTCGTCCCTATGAACTGCGTGATAGCTCTGCGGCGACGGCACTGCCACAAAACTGGCAGCTACGCCGCTTCGCCTGAAATCCTCGATCTGCCGATCGATCGGCACGTCGCTAAGACCATCCGAGTAGTTGGCAAGGAACTCGCTCTCGCCCTGCAGATGCTCTCTGACACGCAGCAAACGCTGGCCCAGATTGGAATGCATGCCGGTATCAACGAATGTGATTCGCCAATCGTCGATGTCGCTGCGAAGCAGTTCAACCCGTCGGCCGCCTTGCGACAGCACAAAATCGTTCGACAAACACTCGTTGTAGTTCAGGAAGAACTGGCGAATCATCTCGCCACGGTAGCCGAGCGCAAGCACAAAGTCGGTATGACCATAGTGCGCATACGCCCGCATGAGATGCCACAAGATGGGCCGCGAACCGACGTTGACCAGCGGCTTTGGAATGGTCTCGGAATGCTCGCGTAGTCTGGTTCCGAGTCCCCCACAGAACAGCACGACCTTCATGCTGGATCACTTGATGGTTTGGTGCTCAACGAGGGAGCCAGAAGAGGTCTGCATCGACCTGCTTCGTGTCCTGCAGATACGTTAGTTGCTTCAGTCGCGTATACGCGCGGTATGCATATCCAGCTGGACCAAGCTGAATTCGCTCGAACAGCCTGAACAACTCCGCAGCGCCCTGCTGAGCAGTCCATCGCGCGACAAAGCCGGGCAATCCTACGGCGATCTTCTCGAACGACACACGGTAGCTTCGGTTGTCGGCGGCGGGCGGTCCCACGACTACTTCGCAGCCCGGCAGCTCCCGAGCCACCGCTTCGGCGATTTCACGCACCCGATAGTTTTCACCGATCTTGCCGACGTTGAAGACCCGGCCTGAAACCGAATCGGCCGGAGCTTCCAACGCGCAGCGGATCGCTTCGCAAATGTCCTCTACATGTACGAGCGGGCGCCAGGGACTGCCGTCGCTGGTCATGGCGATGCGACGAGCAGTCCAAGCCGAGGCGCACAGATCGTTCAGCACGATGTCGAAGCGCATCCGTGGCGACGGGCCGTAGGCCGTGGCATTGCGAAACACGACAACCGTGAACCGGGAGTCGTTCAACTCGGCAAGGGCTCTTTCGACCAGTACTTTGCACGAGGCGTAGGCAGTTTGTGGATTCAACGCCGCGGTCTCGTCTAGGAACTCACCGGTTCCAACGCCGTACACGCTGCAGGACGAGGCGTAGACAAAGCGTCTGACGCCGGCTGACTTTGCAGCGGTCGCGAGTTTCACTGACCCTTCATGATTGATTCGAAATGTCAACGCGGGGTTGTTTTGCCCCAGAGGATCATTCGAGAGCTCACCCAGATGCACAACGCCATCGAAACCCTCAAGATCATGCGGTGTCACAGCGCGTATATCGCGAAAGTAGGTCGAAGGGGCATAAGGCATTTCGATCGGATCCTGATAGAGGCATCCGTCTCGGTAGAAGCCTGTATCCAGACCTGACACGCGGTGGCCCCTGGAACTGAGCCAGGGCGAGAGCCGCGACCCGATATAGCCCTCATTGCCAGCGATCAGAATCTTCAATTTGCCCTCCGCGCTTGAACTAAAACCAAGCGGCAGGATCATGCAGGCGCCGTTTCATGGTACGAAAGATCGCGCAACCATGCTTCGGCTCGAAAATGCAGGTACTGCTCCGCGCGGAGCGCGTCCGCCAGTCGGCCCGGCGGAAGTCTCACGTCGTCGTAGGTCAGCACCTGGTCCTTGGCGATGTCGCGCAGCAGCGTGCATCCTTCGACGAGGCCTTCGGGGAGGTAGCGGCCGCGGCACATCTCGTCGGTATTGACCGCCTCGCCGTAGGTCATGTACATGCCGTACTCGTCGAGCACCTCACCGGCGCGCAAAGCCCGCTTGGCGACGGCACACACCTCGACGACCGGGCCGCCCTGGCCCTCGTGCCCACCGAGTACGTGGGCGTGCGTCCCTCCGCGCACCTCGACGCGCTCGCCGCTGGCGTGCCGGCTGAGGTGCCGATCGGCTGGACCGGGCGGGCGGTCGTCAACGACGAGATCAAGTTCGGCGACAACGACACGCTCGGCGCGCTCGTCGCCAACCTCGTCGACGCCGACACGCTGGTGATCCTCACCGACCAGCGCGGCCTGTACTCGGCTGACCCGCGCAAGGACACGAACGCGCGTTTCATCGACGAAGCGCGTGCCGGCGACCCCGAACTCGAAACCATGGCCGGTGGCGCTGGCTCCAGCATCGGGCGCGGCGGCATGATCACCAAGGTGCTCGCCGCCAAGTGCGCCGCCAGCAGCGGCACGAGCA